>NZ_WJZM01000011.1:0-114032 GCF_021609545.1 Pseudomonas sp. PA-1-6B | reverse complement strand
AGCTGGCTTGCCTGCGATGGCGACAGCCCAGGCGCTACAGCTTATTGATGTGCTGATAATCCAACTGAAGCCACACCGTTTGACGCGCCGCCTATCCCTGTGGGAGCTGGCTTGCCTGCGATGGCGACAGCCCAGGCGCTACAGCTTATTGATGTGCTGATAATCCAACTGAAGCCACACCGTTTGACGCGCCGCCTATCCCTGTGGGAGCTGGCTTGCCTGCGATGGCGATAGCCCAGGCGCTACAGCTTATCGATGTGCTGATACTCCAACTGCAACCCCACCGCCAATGCCTCAGCCCGCCCCAACCTGATCGGCCCACGCTCGATGTCAATCAACATGCCTGGGCACTCCAATCGCGGCAGCGCGCCAATCGCCTTGAGCCGCCCATCGGTCACCACCAGCAACTTCTGTTGCTCGGCGGGATAGCGCTTGCGCCGTGCCGCCAACCAATGCCCCGACTCGGTCAGCGCAGCCAGCAGCGGCGTGCCCCCGCCTGCCCCTAACTGCCCCAACCAGTCGACCAAGCCTTTCGCCGCCTTCAAGCCTTGTACCTGCCACTTCGGCGATTGCCCGCTGGCCGTCAATAACGCCATGCGCGCCCGTTGCCGATAAGCGTCGTCAAACAGCTGGGCCAACAACCCCTTGGCATCGGTCAACGCCCGATGGCGCCGCGTGGATGCCGAGGCATCGACTATCACCAACCACAGTTCGGGAGCCGACCGGCTACGCAGGTGGAACAGCAGGTCCTCACGGCATTGCGGCCGCCCATCCAGCAACGTGCCCGGCCAATTGATCGCCCCGCGCTGTGCGCTGCGGGCCTTGCCCTGCCGGCCGGTGTTCAATCGCCCCGCCTGGGGCCGGGCATCCGCCCCCGCGTCAGGTCGGGGGCGGATGCCTAGGGCTTTTTTGGCCAGGTGGGTACATCGCGGCGTGCGCCCGTGGGCAAGCCAGGTGCGGGCATATCGCCCCACTGGCCTTGGCCAGGCGAGGTGTCAGAGGGTGACGATGACGGCCCGTCATCCGGCTGGGGCGGCGCGCCTATCGGCGCTTGCTGCTGACGTCGATGGCGCAAGGCGAACTCCGCCACCGCGTCGATATCTTCCTGCTCGATAGCGACGGCGCCACGCCACGCCGCATGGGCACGGGCGCCACGCAACCAGACCAGGTCGGCACGCAGGCCGTCGACCCCAGCGGCAAAGCAGCGCTCGGTGATGCGGGCCAACGCCTGGTCATCCAGGGCGATACTGTCTAGCCGTGCCCGTGCCAGGGTGCAGCGTTCGCGCAAGGCAGCTTGCGCTGGCGCCCACTGCGCGCAGAACGCCGCCGGGTCGGTGTCGAAATCCAGGCGACGTCGGATGATCTGCCCACGCTCGGCGGGCAAGGTCTGCCCGCTCAAGGCCACGTTGAAGCCGAAGCGGTCGAGCAACTGCGGGCGCAGCTCGCCCTCCTCCGGGTTCATAGTGCCGATCAGTACAAAGCGCGCCGCATGGCGATGGGAAATCCCGTCGCGTTCGATCAAGTTGGTGCCGCTGGCGGCTACGTCCAGCAGCAGGTCCACCAAGTGGTCGGCCAGCAGGTTGACTTCATCCACGTACAACACCCCACCGTCAGCCTTCGCCAACACACCCGGGGAGAATTGCGCGCGGCCTTCGCCCAGCGCGGCATCCAGGTCCAGGGTGCCGACCAGGCGCTCTTCGGTCGCGCCCAGGGGCAAGGTTACAAACTGCCCGCTGGCCAACAGGTCTGCCAGCCCACGGGCCAGAGTCGACTTGGCCATGCCCCGTGGCCCTTCGATCAGCACGCCGCCGACCTTCGGGTCGATGGCGGCCAGGCACAGCGCGAGCTTCAAGTCATCAGCGCCGACCACCGCGGACAGTGGGAAATGCGGAGTATCAGTCATCAGCTGTCTTCTTCTATGTCCAGCAACAGGTTTTCCAAGGCTTCGCGGTACGCCCCCGGGGCCTGCCACAAGCCACGTTGCTGGGCTTCGAGCATGCGCTCGGTCATGTCGCGCAGGGCATCGGGGTTGTGCTGTTGCACAAAGGCACGGGTGTCAGGGTCCAGCAGGTAGGCATCGGCGAGCAAGGCGTATTGGTGATCGTCAATCAGCGCGGTGGTAGCGTCGAAGGCGAACAGGTTGTCCACGGTCGCGGCCATTTCAAACGCGCCTTTATAGCCATGGCGCTTCACGCCCTCGATCCACTTGGGGTTGGCCGCACGGGAACGGATCACCCGGTTGAGCTCTTCCTTCAAGGTGCGGATTTTCGGCACGTCCGGCTGGCTGTGGTCGCCATGGTAGCTGGCGGCCTTTTCGCCGCTCAGGGTTTCCACGGCGGCCAGCATGCCGCCCTGGAATTGGTAGTAGTCGTTGGAGTCGAGCAAGTCGTGCTCGCGATTGTCCTGGTTCTGCAACACCGCCTGCACCTGGCTCAAACGCTGGGCAAATTGCTCGCGGGCCGCAGTGCCTTCGTCAGCCCCCCCGTAGGCGTAGCCACCCCAGTTCAGGTAGACCTCGGCCAAGTCCTCGCGGCTCTGCCACAAGCGCCCGTCAATCGCGCCCTGCACGCCCGCGCCATAGGCACCCGGTTTGGCGCCGAAAATGCGCCAGCCGGCCTGCTTGGCCGCGGCACCTTCATCCAGGCCCGCCTCAAGCAATGCCTGGCGTTCACTGCGCACTTTGGCAGCCAGCGGGTTCATGTCGTCGGGTTCATCCAGGGCCGCCACCGCTTGCACCGCCGCATCGAACAGGCGGATCAGGTTGGCAAACGCATCGCGGAAAAACCCGGACACGCGCAGGGTCACGTCCACCCGCGGGCGGTCCAATAAGCTGATCGGCAGGATCTCGAAATCGTCCACCCGCTGGCTGCCAGTGGCCCATACCGGGCGCACGCCCATCAGTGCCATGGCCTGGGCGATATCGTCACCGCCGGTGCGCATGGTCGCGGTGCCCCATACCGACAGGCCGAGCTGGCGCAGGTGGTCGCCATGGTCTTGCAGGTGCCGTTCAAGAATCAGGTTGGCCGACTGGAAACCGAGACGCCACGCCGTGGTGGTTGGCAGGTTGCGTACGTCCACGGTAAAGAAGTTACGCCCCGTAGGCAGCACATCCAGCCGACCGCGACTCGGCGCACCGCTGGGCCCTGCCGGGACAAAGCGCCCACTCAAGGCATCGAGCAAGCCGCGCATCTCCGCGGGGCCGCAGGCATCCAGGCGTGGCGCGACGACAATGCGCAGGCTTTCGATCACCGACTTCACTTCCTGCCAGCCGGGCTCTTCCAACTGTTCGATGGGGCCTTCCAATGCCTGCTCGATCAAGCGCGCCGCGTACAATTCCAGACGCTCACGGGTATCCCCGGCCGTACGCCACAGCTGATCGTCAATCTTCTGCAACACCAACGGGCGCCGCCCCGTCCAGGGCTCGGCCAGTGCACAATCGAGCGGATCAAACCCCAGGTCGAATGCCTTGGCCAACACACGCAGCAGGCTCGACTGCGGGCCCCGGCCATCGCCACGGGGAATGCGCAACAGCGCCAGCAAGGTGTCGATACGCAAACGGCCCTCGGGCGACTCGCCAAAGATATGCAGGCCATCGCGGATCTGCGATTCCTTCAAGTCGCACAGGTAGGTATCCAGGCGCGGCAGCCACACCGCCGCGTCCGCCTCACTGCCCAGTTCAAGCTCCTGGTCGATACGGGTTTCGCGCACCAGCTTGAGGATGTCTTTTTGCAGCTCCAGCGCACGGCGCGGGTCGAGCAATTGCGCCTCGTAATATTCGTCGGCCAATAACTCAAGGTCACGCAGCGGGCCGTAGGTTTCGGCGCGGGTCAGCGGCGGCATCAGGTGGTCGATGATCACGGCCTGGGTGCGCCGCTTGGCCTGGGCGCCCTCACCCGGGTCGTTGACGATAAACGGGTAGACATTCGGCAGCGGCCCCAGCAATGCATCCGGCCAGCAGTGCTCCGACAGGCCCACGCCTTTGCCGGGCAGCCACTCCAGGTTGCCGTGCTTGCCCACATGGATCACGCCGTGGGCGCCGTAGGTATGGCGTAGCCAGAAATAGAACGCCAGGTAGCCATGGGGCGGCACCAGGTCCGGGTCGTGGTACACCGCGCTGGCATCTACCTGGTAACCCCGGGCCGGCTGGATGCCGACGAAGGTCAGGCCCAAGCGCAGGCCGGCGATCATCATGCGGCCATCGCGGCACATCGGATCGTTTTGCGGGGCGCCCCAACGCGCCAGCACGGCCTGACGATTGGACGCTGGCAAGCGATCAAACATCGCCTGGTATTCCACAAGGCCCAGGCTTTGATGGCAGGGGCGCAGGTCGAGGCTGTCGAGGTCGTTGGTGACGCCGCCGAGCAGTTCGTGGATCAGCGCGGTGCCGCTGTCGGGCAGCCGCTCCGCCACCGGGTAGCCCTCGGTTTGCAAGGCGCGCAGGATATTCAGCGCTGCCGCCGGGGTGTCCAGGCCCACGCCGTTACCGATGCGACCGTCGCGGGTCGGGTAGTTGGCGAGGATCAACGCAATCCTTTTCTGGGCATTGGGCACCCGCGCCAACTCGACCCAACGGCGTGCCAGCTCAGCGACAAAATCCATGCGTTCGGGCGCTGCGCGGTAGCACACCACGTCCGACTGGCTGCGCTCGCTGCGCCAGGCCAGGTCCTTGAAACTGATCGGCCGGCTGATGATGCGCCCGTCCAACTCCGGCAAGGCAATGTGCATCGCCAGGTCGCGGGGCCCCAGGCCTTGTTCGCTGGCCTGCCAGCCGGGTTGGTTGTCCTGGGCGCAGATCGCCTGGATCACCGGGATATTACGGCGAAACGGGCGCAAATGCGGCGCTTCCGGGCTCGATTGGGCAAAGCCGGTGGTGTTCAGAATTACCGCGGCTTGCACGTCATCCAGCAGGTCCTCGACCACCGAGAGGCAGCCGGGTTCTTTCAAACTGGCCACCGCGACAGGCAACGGGTTGAGACCCGCCGCCTGTAAGCGCTGGCAGAACACATCAATAAAACCGGTATTGGCCGCCTGTAAATGGGAGCGATAGAACAGCACCGCAGCCACGGGCCAATCGGCGTGCCAATCGGCCTGCCAGTCATTGAGGCGGGCATTGGCGGAGTGCGGGTGATAGATCGCCGTGCGCGGCAGCGCTTGCGGCTCGGCCCAGGCATAGTCGCAGCCCAGATGGGCACTGGCCAGGCAATGGTAAAAATCCAGGGCATTGCCCAGGCCACCTTGGCGCAGGAAGTGCCACAGGCGCTCGCGGTGTTCGGCAGCAACGGTGCTCAGGCCACTGAGTTCCGGGTCCGGGCGGTCGTCACCCGGCACCAGGATCAGGGTGACACCGCGTTCGGCCAACTCCACCAGGCGCTCGATGCCGTAGCGCCAATACCCGATACCGCCGTGCAATGACAGCAGGATGACCTTGGCGTGGCGCAATACCTCGTCCACGTACAGGTCGACCGAGGCATGGTTCTGCACTTGCATCGGGTTGGCCAGGCGCAGGCTGGGGTAATCCTCGGGCAATTGCTGGGCGGCTTCGGCGAGCAGCGCCAGGCTGGAATCGCCGCTGCACAGGATCACCAGTTCAGCGGGGGTCTGGCCAAGGTCGGCAATATTGTCGTCCGCGACGAAACCACCGGGTTGGGTCCTGAGCAGGTGCATGGTTAAACGCTGAGGGCAGCGCGCAATTGCGCTTCGAGGCCGGCGGCGTCCAGTTCCTGGCCGATCAGCACCAGGCGCGTGGTGCGTGCTTCGTCAGCGCCCCAGGCACGGTCGAAGTGTTTGTCAAAGCGCGTGCCCACGCCCTGAATCAGCAGGCGCATCGGTTTGTTGGGGATCGCGGCGAACCCTTTCACCCGCAGGATGCCGTGCTGCACCACCAATTGGGTCAGGGCGTCGAGCAGCAGCGCCTCATCGGCTTGGGGCAAGTCGATGGAGATAGAGTCGAAGGCATCGTGATCGTGGTCGTCTTCACCCTCGTGGTGATGGTCGTGATGGCTGTGACGCCCGTCGATATGCTCCTCGGAACCGGCGCCCAGGCCGATCAGCACGTCCAGGGGCAGGCGACCGCTGCTGGCTTCGATGATCTTCACCGCGGGCGGCAGTTCTTCGGCGACTTCCAGGCGCACGCGGGCCAGGTCTTCGGCGCTGATCAGGTCGCTTTTGTTGAGGATCACCAGGTCGGCGCTGGCCAGTTGGTCGGCGAACAGTTCGTGCAAGGGTGATTCGTGGTCCAGGTTAGGGTCGAGTTTGCGCTGGGCGTCGACCTGGTCCGGGAAGGCGGCAAAGGTACCGGCGGCCACGGCTGGGCTGTCGACTACGGTGATCACCGCGTCAACGGTGCAGGCGCTGCGGATTTCCGGCCACTGGAAGGCTTGCACCAACGGCTTGGGCAGGGCCAGGCCCGAGGTTTCGATGAGGATATGGTCCAGGTCACCGCTACGGGCGACCAGTTCGCGCATCACCGGGAAGAACTCTTCCTGCACGGTGCAGCACAGGCAACCGTTGGCCAGCTCGTAGACGCGGCCATTGGCTTCTTCTTCGGTGCAACCGATAGAACACTGCTTGAGGATTTCACCGTCGATGCCCAGCTCGCCGAACTCGTTGACGATCACCGCAATGCGACGGCCTTGGGCGTTGTCGAGCATATGGCGCAACAGCGTGGTTTTGCCCGAGCCAAGGAAGCCGGTAACGATGGTGACGGGAAGTTTGGCCAGTGTTTTCATCGGATGCCCTTTGGGGCGGGCATACGGGACGACAGGCCCTGCGGCGGCGCGCAGCAGCGGATTTCGTCACCGGATCACCCCGCCCGGTTGAATTGGAAAATCGGTTGCGAGGCAGGTCTCCTGGCTTGGGGTGTGCAGGTCTTGCGACCAACGCTGACTGCGCCTTCCCGCCCTATCGGCAGTGGCGTGGCAGTCAACTGAACCCTTCACAGTTGCGGGGGCAGCCGCGGCTTGAACCGCGTTCCCTTCTTAGCTTCGGCCTGGGCCGAAGAACCTCGAAGGTGCAAGGCTACAGGGGCTTGCAGCATTTGACTACCGTCCCGGCCCATGCTCTCCTACACGCCTTGTTTCGGGTGCCCTTCACAGGGTGAAACGGGAAACCGGTGCGTCATAGACCTATGACCAGTCCGGTGCTGCCCCCGCAACGGTAAGCGAGCGAAGCGTCACGGCCACTGTGCTTTTGCATGGGAAGGCGATGCTTTCAGGAGGACTCTTTCCAGAGCCGCCCCTCGCAAGCCCGGAGACCGGCCCGAAAAATTCAGATAACAAACCCGCGGTGGGCGGGCGCTGTTCAGAACCCTGCGTGCCTGGCGCGTGGGGTTTTCATGCGCTCGTTTCACCCTGACACCTGAAAGGGACGCGCCATGTCGATCATCAGCAGCACTTCGCACACCGCCACTAGCACCGCCACCCTCAGCCAACGCCTGACCGCCGCCATCGGTGCGTCGATCCTCGGTGCGTGCCTGGTGTATTTCGCCGGGTTCTCGCATATTGAGGCGGTGCACAACGCCGCCCACGATACCCGCCACAGCGCCGCGTTCCCGTGCCATTGAGAGCTGCCGACATGATCAAGCGTATTGCGCAAACCGCAGGGTTCACTGGGCTTTTGGCTGCCTTGCTGCTGACCCTGCTGCAAAGTTTCTGGGTGGCACCGCTGATTCTGCAGGCGGAAAGCTTTGAAAAAGCCCCGCCAGCCGCTGAAGTGGTGCACGAGCACGCCGCTGGCGCTGCTGCCCACAGCCACGATGCCCAAGCCTGGGAGCCGGAAGATGGCTGGCAGCGTGTGTTGTCCACCACTGGAGGCAACCTGGTGGTGGCCGTAGGCTTTGCACTGATGCTCGCCGGCCTCTACACGCTACGTGCGCCGACCCGCACCGCCCAAGGCCTGCTCTGGGGCCTGGCCGGCTACGCGACCTTTGTACTGGCACCCACCCTGGGCCTGCCGCCGGAACTGCCGGGCACTGCGGCGGCTGACCTGACACTGCGTCAGACCTGGTGGATCGGCACCGCAGCCGCCACCGCTGCAGGCCTGGCGCTGATCGTGTTCGGCCGCAACTGGCTGTTGAAAGGCCTTGGGCTGGCGATCCTTGCCGTACCCCACGTCATCGGCGCGCCGCAACCTGAGGTACATTCGATGCTGGCCCCTGAGGCGCTCGAAGCGCAGTTCAAGATCGCCTCGCAATTGACCAACGTCGCCTTCTGGCTGGCCTTGGGCCTGATCAGCGCCTGGTTGTTCCGCCGCAACCGCGACGACCAATACTCGGCATGATCCTGGTTGTCGGTTTGGGCTGCCAGCGTGGCTGTGAGGTTCACAGCCTGCTGGCGTTGCTGGACGGAGCCCTGGCCGCGGCAGGCATTGATCGCTCACGCATAACTGCGCTGGCAAGCATTGATCGCAAGCGCGATGAACCTGGGCTGCTGGCGCTGGCCCAGCGGTTGAACCTGCCCTTGCAGTGCTTCAGCGCCGAGCAACTGGCAGGCTATGAACATCGGCTGAGCCATCGCTCAACACTGGCGTTTGCCCATACCGGCTGTTATGGGGTGGCCGAAAGCGCCGCGCTGGCCCTGGCCGAGCACCTGTCCAATGGCCCCGCGCGCCTGCTGATCACCCGCCAGAAAAGCGCACAGGCCACCCTTGCATTGGCCTGCGCAGGTTAAAATTCCGATAATTGCCGCTCTTGAGCATGAGCTGTGTTCATGCTCGCCCGTTTTTGAACAGGACTTCTCCATGACCGTCTACTTTATCGGCGCCGGCCCCGGCGACCCGGAATTGATCACCGTCAAAGGCCAGCGGCTGATCCGCAGTTGCCCGGTGATCATCTACGCCGGCTCGCTGGTGCCCGCCGCCGTACTGGAAGGTCATCAGGCGCTCCAGGTGGTCAACAGTGCCGAGCTGCACCTGGAACAGATCATCGAGTTGATCAAGACGGCCCATACCAAAGGCCAGGATGTGGCGCGGGTGCACTCCGGCGATCCCAGCCTGTATGGGGCGATTGGTGAACAAATACGCCATTTGCGTGAGCTGGGCATCCCTTTCCAGATCATTCCAGGGGTCACGGCGGTCGCGGCGTGCGCGGCCTTGCTGGAGACCGAACTGACCCTGCCGGACATTGCCCAAAGCGTGATCCTGACCCGTTACGCCGATAAAACCAGCATGCCCCGCGGTGAAGACTTCGACAGCCTGGCGCGGCATGGCACCACGATGGCGATTCATCTGGGGGTCAATCATCTGGAAAAGATCGTCGCCGAACTGCTGCCGCACTACGGCGCGGACTGCCCGATTGCCGTGGTACACCGTGCCACCTGGCCGGATCAGGATTGGGTGCTAGGTACGCTGAGCGACATTGCCGAGAAAGTCGCGGCGAAGGGGTTTCGGCGTACAGCGCTGATTGTGGTGGGCCGGGTGTTGGCCAGTGACAGTTTCAGCGAGTCGTCGCTGTACCGCGCAGGGCATACGCACCTCTATCGCCCCTGAAGCAATGTTCCCACACTTGATCTTATTTGTTAGATATACCCTATAACTTACTGAATTTAGAGAATAAAAAACGGCGCTCACGGGGCGCCGTTTTTTATGTTCGCAGTGAACACCTTACTTAGTAGTAGGCGTTTTCTTTCTGCGTGTGGTCGGTCACATCACGTACACCCTTGAGCTCCGGGATGCGTTCGAGCAGGGTGCGCTCGATACCTTCGCGCAAGGTCACGTCCGCCTGGCCGCAGCCCTGGCAACCACCGCCGAACTTCAACACGGCGATACCGTCATCCACCACGTCGATCAGGCTTACCTGGCCGCCATGACTGGCCAGCCCCGGGTTGATCTCGGTTTGCAGGTAGTAGTTGATGCGCTCATTGACCGGGCTGTCGGCATTGACGTTCGGCACCTTGGCGTTGGGGGCCTTGATGGTCAACTGGCCGCCCATACGGTCGGTGGCGTAGTCGACCACTGCGTCGTCAAGGAAGGCTTCGCTGAAGGCGTCGATATACGCGGTGAAGCTTTTGAGCCCCAGGGCGGTGTCTTCAGGCTTTTCTTCGCCGGGCTTGCAATACGCGATGCAGGTCTCTGCGTACTGGGTGCCGGGCTGGGTGATAAAGACGCGGATGCCGATACCCGGGGTGTTCTGCTTGGACAGCAGGTCAGCCAGGTAATCGTGGGCGGCGTCGGTAATGGTTATGGCAGTCATGGAAACTCCTCACAGGCTTGCCCGCAGTTTACGCCAAATTATTACGCAGGTACAAAGTCCTAGTATTTTTGTCGGGAAAGACTTGTCTCTGTTGACCTGACGCATCGTGACACCTGGCCATTTCTGCAAAAACCTGTGCCTACCTATATAGCCCCCCCGGCAAAACCCGGCTCAATAGAGTGAATCCTCTTCGACTACGGATTGTGAGGATTGAATGAATAACGCGTTGCAGAGTTTCTATTTCAAGGGTTTGCCGGAACAGCAAGCGCATCTGGACCATCTGATTGATTTCGTGACGGCACAAAGCTCGCTGACGGCATCCGCCGCCGAGGTGTACTACTCCCCGCCGCACAACAGCGAACTGCATCGCGAATGCAAGGAAGCCTTTCGTGTCTTGGCAAAGCTGGAAGCCGATGAAGACTTTCAGCAGTTCCTGCGGGAAAAGCCCGAACCAGATGCTTCCATTCTCGGCCGGGACTTTCTTTACGACCTGCTCTCCACCATGCTCAGCAGCGTGCGCGCACCGATACCCGACCCTGCCGAGACGTTCAGCATCGCCGACCATTCGGTGATCCTGCGCCATATACCCACCTATTGGTACATCGACGCCGACGTGTTGCTGGATATCAACCGGCGTGTGGGGAACGGCCTTAAAAGTGATGGCTCGGTGCGGTTTGACCTGGTGCTCAAGTATTACTCGATCATCCCGTCACAGCCCAAAACCCGCGAACAGTGGAAAGCGGTTCTCGCTGGCTTGCAGGAACACCACACCCTGAGAAAACTCGGACACGAAGGCGACCTCAGCGATTTGCAGCACTTGCTGGATGCGCCTGCCGACCAGAAAATCAAAGAGGTTATCCGCCAGATCGAAACACAAACACGTCAATCGCTGTTCCGTCATGTATTGCCCGAAACATTTACCGCCTCACAGCAGGACATGCTCACCACCACCCCCACCGTGCTGCTTGAGCAATTGCTCAATAGCCCCGATAACCTGGCGCTGGGCGAACGGATCGCCAAGGCCTTGGACTGGTATGGCAGCCAAAAGGACGAAATCTGCCCAGACCCGGTACGGGTGAAATTACTGTGGCGCGCGCTGTGGCTGACGATCATCCCCAACCCCGATTCGCCGGTGGATAACGAATTGAAGTTATTCATCTCGCCGGGGGCATCTTATAAGGCGATCCGCCAAAACCTGATCAGCCGCTATCACCACGACTTGTCGATCAGCACTGACGCAGCGCTATTGGCCGTGTGCGTGATCAAGGCCAATGTCGCCAGTGAAGTGTGGGTGGCCGATATTCCCGATGACCTGCCCTACGCTGCCACCAGTACCTGGGTCAATTTCAGAAGCGGCTTTCTGCTGGCCGAAACGATTGCACCTGGCTCATCGCGCCACATGAGTTTCGAACAATTGCTCAACCTGGCGGCGGAACACTTTCGCGCCAGTGGCGATGACATCAAACAACAGGCACTGGTCGCAGCGGCCAAATTGGGCCCCACCGTGCAATGGGCGCAGGCCAACGGCCTGATCGCCAACCGATCGTCGGGCCCCTCCCGCGACGAGCTCACCCAGGCCGTCACTGCACTGGAGCAGCATGAATCCGAGATGTTCAACGCGGTTCAGAACCTCAAACTCAAACTGCCCAGCCGTTGGCGCTTTGCCTCGGACACGGAGTACGACAAAGCCTTTCACGAAGCCCTCCAGGTGCCGAGAAACGCCTATAAGACCTTAATCCAATCATTGCTTGCCCACCTGGGCAGCGCGACTCTGAATGTGGATCAGGACGAGATCACCGTGTATTCATTAAGAGAAGCCCTGAACAAGGTGCCCATCGAATATGAAACCAAAGCCAAGACCGATGCCATTCGCTACCGGACAGGTTTTATCCTACGCATCGTCAAGCCCCGCTCGCCCTTCCATGCCATTTACATCGAGGTATTCCCCTTCGCCGGTCTGCTGCGTCGACGTAAAGACCTGCAAAGCCTACCGCTGAACGGCAAAGTGGTAGAGCTACGCGACGCCATGAGCTGGTGCAAATACCGATTGGCCACCGACGTGCCATTTGATCGCGAGGCCTACCGCGAGAACAAAGCGCCCAGACCAGGCAAAAAAGCCGAGTTGATCGTTGAACAAGTCGGCGAGACACTGCCTGCCATCGACGCAGGGCCGCGTATCCAATCGTTCGCGCCCAACACGCTGTATGCGCCGCGCAGTGAAACCCTGGCGAGCATGATTGCCCGCGAGCTGTTCTTCTGCGACGAACAGGCCCTGCTGGAAAAAACCCGTAAAGACACGCGGGAAGTGGACATCCCCGCTGAGGTACTCGAAGACTTGGCGTTCTGGGGCAAGATATTTGTGCCGTTCTGGGGCGGCATCGACGACATCGCTTCCGGCGATCCCCAGCGCATCAAATCCGGTGTCGCCAGCCTGTTCATCGACATCGTGGCTTTCGCGCTGCCGGTGGGCCGGTATGTGGCTGGCTCGACTCGCTTGCTCATCCAGGCGGGTAAAACCGGTCTGCGCCTGGCATTGCCCAAACTGGCGAAACTGACCGGAAAACTGGTGATCGCTACACTCCAGGAACTCAACCCCCTGGCCGCCCTCCCAAGCCTGCTCAGGCTCGCGCGCTTTGGTTTGCTCAAGCTGAGCCACAAACTGATGCGCCAGGCAAAACGGGGTATCGCCCAGCTGCGCGATGGGACGATCGCCGCAAGGCATATGCGCTCGGTCGACCCTGACAGCTGGAAGCCGCTGCAGGCGGGCGATCAACTGTTTACCGTGGACGGCTTCGCCAATGTCCCGATGCGTAACGTCGGCAGCCTCGACGCGCCGGATTATCGCTTGATCGATACCGCCTCCAACCAAGCCTTCGGACCGCGCTTTAGAGAACCGATCACGGTCATCAGCAACGGCAGCCCGTTGATCCGTCAGTACGCCGTTGACCCGGAGTTGATCAGAGGCCTCAAGCCCGACGCGCGCGGTATCTTCTCCCGGGCGGACTACAACCAGAAGTTCATCTGTAATGTCGATGACAAGGGCAAAATCGCGGTGTACCAGATCCGCGACAACTCCTATGGGTTCATTCAGGAGGCCGCGACAGGCGCCGACAACAGCTTTTCTATCGTGCTGGTCAATCCGAGGACCAACCGGGATTTGTCGATCACGCTGTCGTCGGTGGAACCCGGTCATTGGTATTCAGGCCCGATCAAGCTCACGGGCGGCGCGCCGGATGCGCCAAGCGTTGTAACGCCCTCAGTGCTGTTGAAATGGACCGAAGCCAGTGAAGACGCCCTGAAAAAAACCATGGACAACTTCGTCAGCACTTACAACCTGGACCCCAGCGCCTTTCGGCAGTTCGTCAACAGCCGCAACACCCTGACACCTCGGGGGCAAAAGATGCTAGACCGCGCGGGAACCGCCCGCACCAGCGTCACTTACGAGCATATGGAGCACTGGAGCAAGGCGTCCCAGCGCGAGCGCAACAGCCTCACCCTTGAGGGCTTCGCCGCCGACCATAACCTGGACCCGGTGGCCCTTGCCGAGCATGTAAACCTTGATGGCACCTATAGAGCGGCAGGCAAGGTACTGGCCAAATACGCCAGGGGTGAACAATTCGACGACCTGAAGCCCGAACACCTGCAAGAGTGGAACAAGCACTACAACGCCCCCAATTCAAGGGTGTCCATGCACGCATTTGTCGAGCAGAACAACCTCAATCCGGTTATCTGGAGCAACTACGTCAATGACAATGGCAGCATGACCCGCGCCGGTAGAGAAAGGTGGCTGTTCGGACAAAGAAGCCCGCTGGACGAGCCTGTGGCCAGGAAGCGGCCTGCGCCGCCCACCGCAAGCAGCTCAAAACGTCCGCGCCTGGAGGAAGACACCGCAACCACGCGGCGCCGATCCACTTCAATCACCGCGTCTTTTGATCATAAAATCAACAATAATGCGCCAATTCTGCAAGACCCCAACGACGTCAGGCGCAGCTTGACCCTTGAACTTGAAGGTCCGTTGCAAAACATAGAGATCACCGACGCCAACCAGTTTTTCGACGAGTTCACCGGCCTGCAACACGTAGAAGTCAAAGAGGCTGCAACCAAGAGTATCCGCGACTGGATCTCTAAAGAAGGCAACCATCATCGCAGACTCGATCGACTGCTGGAGGTCAGGAAACTGGCCGAGGGCCCGGAGCGTGGTCTGTCGGTGGTGGCCCGAACCGATATAAAACGTTTTGATGTCATTGGGCCGTACACCGGCAAGGTGCACTTGAATCAAGCCTCGCTCAATACCGAGATACTGGAAAAAGGTGAAGCGGCCGTCGGCACGTACTTATTCCAAACCCACACTCATGGCGCGACTATCAGCGGCCACGGTAACAGCAATACGCTGAGCCTGATCAATGCGGTCAAGGTGCCCAACCTGCCCGACGTCGGCATCGAAAATGTCGGTGCCTTGTATGTAGGCAAATACATGGTGTTTATAGTCGCTTGGCGGGACATCCCTGCCGGGACCGAGTTGCTGATGGACTATGGGAAAGCCTACTGGAAATACATGACGCCTTGAGCCGCCAAACGGCAGTCCTAATGCTTTTGCCTTGTGGGTAACGCATCATCAATGCCAAACCAATGTTTGAGCCTGCGATGCGTAGCCTTCTCCAAAACTTGGTAACTGGCCAAGGCGCCCAGCGCAATGACGGCGATGCACACCGGTATCATTGCATAGGGGTCTATTGCCCTGTGCTCGATGGCCCAGCGCCCAGCACACAGCACCAGTACGTGTAGCAGATAGACCGAGTAGGAGCAGTCCCCCAGCAGTTTTATCAAGCGCGAACCATGGAAGTAAGGCTCCAGCGCCACGCAACTGATCACTAACACGGCGCTGGGCACTCCCCATTCCAATACTCGGGGTACATCCGCGCCGTGGTAAATCGCTGCCAATGCCGCGACGACACCCAGCAACGCCAGCCAAGGCCTGGCTCGGCACAGACCGCGGCGGTAAAGTATGCCGATTGCCATGCCCATGAGAAATTCCAGAGCAATGTCATTACGGTAAAACCCATCGGCCAAGTCAAAGGCGGGGCCAATGACGTAGCACAGCAGATACAGCAGTACCGCCACCACCCACAGCCTATAGGCTTCACGCACCAGCAGCGCAACAGCAAACAGGCAGTAGAACAGCATCTCGAAATTCAGCGTCCAGCCCACATCCAGCAGTGGATACACGCCGTAGCCCGCCGGGTTTTGCGCGGGAATAAAGAGCATCGACAGGAGCGCATGACCCAGTTCTAGCTGAACGTCTGGGAACATCCAGGGCATGACCGTGACCAGCACAGCCAAAAGCACGGTATAGAACCAGTACGCCGGAGCAATCCTGGCCACGCGCATCAGCATGAAGCGCCAGGGCGTGAGCGCTTTATCGGCGCTCGCGAGGAAAATCACCAAGCCACTGATGACGAAGAATACGTCCACCCCGGCGCCGCCCTTTTCGACCAACAGGTCCTCGAAGGCGTTGTGGGCCTCGAAGTTGAAAAACAGCTGCATGACATGGTGACCCACCACCACCCATGCAGCCAACGCGCGCAACAACTGCACTGAAATCAGCATCGGCCTACCCCTTTCCAATCTGTAGGTAAATATCCGACTGCTTCAGCCCCACATGGAGAAATGACCGGATCAATGCACTTCGTTATAGGTTCTCATAGCGGTTCATGTCCAATACACCCTCTTCCACCGGCGTGGTTTCGCGGATGTACTGCGACAAGTCGTGGAAATACTGCCAGAACAACGGATGGCTGCGCCGCACACCCCAGCGGTCGACGATTTTCTCGAAGCTCTTGGCGTCCCTGGCCTGTTCCATCTGCGCGACAAACTCAGGCACTTGCCGGGCCGGGATATTGAACATGAAGTTCGGGTAGCTGCTGAGCACGCCAGGGTAAATGGTCACAGTGTCCAGGCCCGGCTGATAGCGATACGCCTCACCCAGCAGGAACGCCACGTTACTGTGGGCACGGTTGCGCAGCAGGCTGTAGACCTCGCGCTTGCCGCTGGCAGTTTCGATGCGCAGCATCGTGGCTTCGGGCAATTGCTCGATCACCTTGAGCCCCGCGGCCGGCCGCGAGGTCAGGCGGCTCAGCGCTTGTTCGGCATCCTGCAAGGCCGGGTCGATGCCGTCGCGGGAGCAGAACGCGCCGCTGCAGCGGTTGATCGGGTCGGGGCTGGCGTTCAGATGGCCGTAGCGGGTCAGTAATTGGTTGGCGAAGTCACGCTTGGGGGCTTTCTCGCTCAGGTGCAAACCACTGGCCTTGTCATCGTCAATCGCTTCGTAGTCCAGCCACAGCTTGAGCTTGCCGCTGTTCTGGTACCAGTCGTCCATGAAGTCTTCGCGGGTGTCGGCAGGCATCAGGCGCAGGAAGTTCTGCTCGGCGCCGTTGCGGATCAGGTCGAAATACAGGCGGGTCTGGGCCTGGTGCGAGACGTTGCCAAACACATCGAAATTCACCGCCAACTGGTAATAGGTGCGTTCCAGCAGTGGGTAGTCGAACAGCCACATCGTCTGCGGAACCTCGCCAATCAGGCCCTTGGTCACCGAGGCGCTGTCGAAATGGCGGAAAATGCTCAACAAGGCGTTGTCATTGCCCGCCCACAATGTCGACCAGCTCGGCGCAGGCAGGTCTGCATAGTTGTCACGGCGCAAGGCTTCGTACTGGTTGCGCTTGTCGCGATAGGCCAGCCACAGGCTCAGCACACTGCCCACGTCGTCATTCTGCCCAGGCATGGCCAGCAACGGCGTGGCCTGGCCGCGATAACGCGCATCGGTGATGTACAGATCGTGGTCGGGGTCCTGGAACAGTGCCCAGAAGTTATCGCGGATCACGTCCGTAGCGATCTGCCCACGGCACACCGGCCCGCGAATGAAGGTACGCACGAAGTACTCAGCGTTATCGAGCATGAATTGGTAACGCGCTTTGGCCGGGATCGCCTCGAATGTCGCGAACGGGTTGGCGCGGCTGCCGGGGCCGTAGCCTGGCAAGGCCGTGACTTGCCAGTCGCCGGCGTAGAACAATGCCTTGATCCGCGCCATCTTCGCCGCGCTGAAGGGGTAAGTGATGTGGGTTTTATGCACGATCACGCCCTGCACCGGCCACAGGCGGTAGTACACCTGGGTGCCCGGGTCGTCGTTGGGGCGACGGGTGGCGATCAGGTCAATCGGCTGGCCACTGGGCGTACGCGAACGCACCCACTGGAAGTAATGCCCCGGCTCGCCGTTCTCGAAATAGATATGCGCCAGGAACAAATGCTCGAACAGCCAGCGCGCCACCAGGCTTTCCCGGGCGCCCGGCTGGTTGAACAGGTTTTCCCACTGTTGCACTTGCAACGCTTCCCTGGCGCTCGGCGCCAGGCCCTGCTCGTCAATCGGCGCGCCGGAGGCCAGCCAGCGTTGCAAAGTCTGGTACTGCTGATCGGTCAGGCCGGTGACCGCCAACGGCATGCCTTCCTTGGGGTGAGCGCCAGCATAGGCATTGAATTCGCCGGGCGTTGCGCACATATTTTCGCGGTTGAGCCCCAGCACAATGTTGTCGGGCAGCTTGGCATTGGGCGCCAGCGGCGCGTTGTGCCCCAGCTCCAGCATGCGCGCCATCAGCGCAGCCTGGCTGCCCTGGGCGTCCAGCACCGAATAGAAGCCCTTCTGCTGCCACGCCTGCTTACCGAATGCGTCATAAAACAACCGCGTAGTTGGCGTGGCCTGGCTGCGCTCGCCGTCATACACCGGCATTTTGCTTGCCCCGCGCGCGGCGCCCTCGGCGCTGCCAAGGTTGAGCTGGCAGGCGGAGTCGTAGCAGGCGTGGCAGGCCACGCATTTCTCGGTGAAGATCGGTTGGATATCGCGGGTATAGGAAATCGCCGAAGCGGGACCCTCTGCCTGCGCAGTACTGGCTATCAAGGCCAGGACGGCGCTGACGATCAAACGAAGTGACATGTATCGGGTCCCGATTCAAGGCGTGCGGTCTGTGAAATGGCGGTGATTCTACCGGGCCATGACCGCCAGCAACATGAGCGATATTCATGCACAACCCGGACATGCTCCAAATCGGCACAGGTTTGCTATGATTCACGCCCTCCGTAATGCCTGACCAGAGTAGTCCCATGCCCGATCGTAGCGCTCGCCTGCAAGCCCTTCACCAAGCCCTCAAGGAACGTATCCTGATCCTGGACGGTGGCATGGGCACGATGATCCAGAGCTATAAGCTCGAGGAGCAGGACTACCGTGGCAAACGCTTCGCCGATTGGCCAAGCGACGTCAAGGGCAACAACGACCTGCTGGTGCTGACCCGTCCCGACGTGATTGGCGGCATCGAGAAGGCGTACCTGGACGCTGGCGCCGACATCCTTGAAACCAACACCTTCAACGCCACGCGTATCTCCATGGCCGACTACGGCATGGAAGAACTGGCCTATGAACTGAACGTGGAAGGCGCTCGCCTGGCGCGCAAGGTGGCCGACGCCAAAACCCACGAGAACCCGGCCAAACCGCGCTTCGTCGCCGGCGTGCTGGGCCCGACCAGCCGCACCTGCTCGCTGTCGCCGGACGTGAACAACCCCGGCTACCGCAACGTGACCTTCGATGAGCTGGTGGAAAACTACACCGAAGCCACCAAGGGCCTGATCGAAGGCGGCGCCGACCTGATCCTGATCGAAACCATCTTCGACACCCTCAACGCCAAGGCCGCGATTTTCGCCGTGCAAGGGGTGTTCGAGGAACTGGGCGTGGAACTGCCGATCATGATCTCCGGCACCATCACCGACGCGTCCGGCCGTACCCTGTCGGGCCAGACCACCGAAGCGTTCTGGAACTCCGTGGCGCACGCCAAGCCGATCTCGGTCGGTTTGAACTGCGCCCTCGGCGCCAGCGAACTGCGCCCCTACCTGGAGGAGTTGTCGAACAAGGCCAACACCCATGTGTCGGCGCATCCCAACGCTGGCCTGCCCAACGAATTCGGCGAGTACGACGAACTGCCATCGCAAACCGCCAAGGTCATCGAAGAGTTCGCCCAGAGCGGCTTCCTGAACATCGTCGGCGGTTGCTGCGGTACTACGCCGGGGCATATCGAAGCCATCGCCAAGGCCGTGGCCGGTTACGCGCCGCGCCCGATCCCGGACATTCCCAAGGCCTGCCGCCTGTCGGGCCTGGAGCCGTTCACCATTGACCGCAGTTCGTTGTTCGTCAACGTCGGCGAACGTACCAACATCACCGGCTCGGCCAAGTTCGCCCGCCTGATCCGCGAAGACAACTACACCGAAGCCCTCGAAGTCGCCCTGCAGCAGGTGGAAGCCGGCGCCCAGGTGATCGACATCAACATGGACGAAGGCATGCTGGATTCGAAGAAGGCCATGGTGACCTTCCTCAATCTGATCGCCGGCGAGCCGGACATCTCCCGCGTGCCGATCATGATCGACTCCTCCAAGTGGGAAGTGATCGAAGCCGGCCTCAAATGCATCCAGGGCAAGGGCATCGTCAACTCCATCAGCATGAAGGAAGGCGTGGAGCAGTTCATTCATCACGCCAAGCTGTGCAAGCGCTACGGTGCGGCCGTGGTGGTGATGGCGTTCGACGAAGCCGGCCAGGCCGACACCGAAGCGCGCAAGAAAGAAATCTGCAAACGCTCCTACGACATCCTGGTCAACGAAGTCGGCTTCCCGCCGGAAGACATCATCTTCGACCCGAACATCTTCGCGGTCGCCACCGGTATCGAGGAGCACAACAACTACGCCGTCGACTTCATCAATGCCTGTGCCTATATCCGCGACGAACTACCGTATGCGCTGACCTCCGGTGGCGTGTCCAACGTGTCGTTCTCGTTCCGCGGCAACAACCCGGTGCGCGAAGCGATCCACTCGGTGTTCCTGCTGCATGCGATCCGTGCGGGCCTGACCATGGGTATCGTCAATGCCGGCCAGTTGGAGATCTACGACCAGATCCCCGCCGAGCTGCGTGACGCCGTCGAAGACGTGGTACTCAACCGCACACCCGAAGGCACCGACGCCCTGCTCGCCATTGCCGACAAGTACAAGGGCGACGGCAGCGTCAAGGAAGCCGAGACCGAAGAGTGGCGCGGCTGGGAGGTCAACAAGCGTCTTGAACACGCGCTGGTCAAGGGCATCACCACGCACATCGTCGAAGACACCGAAGAATCGCGCCTGTCGTTCGCACGCCCGATCGAAGTGATCGAAGGCCCACTGATGTCGGGCATGAACATCGTTGGTGACCTGTTTGGCGCCGGCAAGATGTTCCTGCCCCAGGTGGTGAAATCCGCCCGGGTGATGAAACAGGCCGTGGCGCACTTGATCCCGTTCATCGAGCTGGAAAAAGGCGACAAGCCCGAAGCCAAGGGCAAGATCCTGATGGCCACGGTCAAGGGCGACGTGCATGACATCGGCAAGAACATCGTCGGCGTGGTGCTCGGCTGCAACGGCTATGACATTGTTGACCTGGGCGTGATGGTGCCGGCGGAGAAGATCCTGCAGGTGGCCAAGGAGCAGAAGTGCGACATCATCGGCCTGTCCGGCCTGATCACGCCGTCCCTGGATGAAATGGTGCATGTGGCCCGCGAAATGCAGCGCCAGGATTTCCACCTGCCGCTGATGATCGGCGGCGCCACCACCTCCAAGGCGCACACGGCGGTAAAGATCGAGCCCAAGTACAGCAATGACGCGGTGATCTACGTCACCGACGCCTCCCGCGCCGTGGGCGTGGCCACGCAGTTGCTGTCCAAGGAGCTGAAGGCCGGTTTCGTCGAGAAGACCCGCCTGGAATATATCGATGTACGTGAGCGCACCTCCAACCGCAGTGCGCGCACCGAGCGCCTGAGCTACCCGGCAGCCATCGCCAAGAAGCCGCAGTTCGACTGGAGCAGCTACACCCCGGTGGTGCCAACCTTTACCGGCGCCAGGGTGCTGGACAATATCGACCTCAACGTGCTGGCCGAGTACATCGACTGGACGCCGTTCTTCATCTCCTGGGACCTGGCCGGCAAGTTCCCGCGCATCCTCACCGATGAAGTGGTCGGCGAAGCGGCTACCGCGCTGTATGCCGATGCCCGGGAAATGCTCAAGAAGTTGATCGACGAGAAACTCATCAGCGCCCGGGCGGTGTTCGGTTTCTGGCCGACCAACCAAGTGCAGGATGACGACCTGGAAGTCTACGGCGACGACGGCCAGCCTATTGCCAGGCTGCACCACCTGCGCCAGCAGATCATCAAGACCGACGGCAAGCCGAACTTCTCCCTGGCTGACTTCGTCGCGCCCAAGGACAGCGGCGTGACCGATTACATCGGTGGGTTCATCACCACCGCCGGCATCGGTGCCGAGGAAGTGGCCAAGGCTTACCAGGACGCGGGCGATGACTACAACTCGATCATGGTCAAGGCCCTGGCTGACCGCCTGGCCGAAGCCTGCGCCGAATGGCTGCACCAGCAAGTGCGTAAAGAACACTGGGGCTACGCCAAGGACGAGCAACTGGACAACGAGGCGCTGATCAAGGAGCAATACAGCGGCATCCGCCCTGCCCCCGGCTACCCGGCGTGCCCGGATCACACCGAAAAAGCCCAACTGTTCCAACTGCTCGACCCCCAAGCCCACGAAATGCACGCCGGCCGCAGCGGCGTGTTTCTCACCGAGCACTACGCGATGTTCCCGGCGGCAGCGGTCAGTGGCTGGTACTTTGCCCACCCCCAGGCGCAGTACTTCGCCGTGGGCAAGGTCGACAAGGATCAGGTCACCAGCTACACGGCACGCAAAGGCCAGGACCTGAGCGTGACGGAGCGTTGGCTGGCGCCGAATCTGGGCTACGACAACTGAGGTAACGCTGCTACTGGCTGCGGTAACCGTTTACCGCACCTACGATGACTCAATGCGATTTCCTGTGTCGGACCGATTCTCGGTCCGCTGAACCGGCAGCTCAGCACAACCGGTTTTACACAGGAAACGCATGTCATCATGACCGAACCCAATACTCCCTCGTCAAACTCAGCCTTTCGCCAACTACCCGCCCTGGCAGTGCATGAGCGCTTCGCTACGCGGCCGGCGCTGTATTCCGTCGTCTTCAAAGCATTGCGCAGCCGTATGCTGGAGCGATATCCGTCGCTGAACCTCGACTTGCTCGCGGTCAAACTGGCCAGCCCTCAGGCCAATGGTGAATACACCTACCCCGCACTCATGGAGGTGGCTATCGCCCATGTACTGAACCCACAGCCACTTGACCTGCATACCGTCCGCGAGCGCCCGTACTTCCTCACGACACAGCCCCCCGCCGTGCTCAAGACCGGGGATGGCCAGCCGCTCGACATGCAGGTGGTCGCCCAGATTCTTGACGAATTTCCCGCGTCCCTTTACTTGTACATGCAACACGATCTGGCCGACTACTGGAGCCAGGTCGACAATCATGGCAACAGCCGCTGGCAGTGGCTTGCAGAGTTCCTCAATGGTCAGATGATTGCCGCAGCGGCCAGCCAGTCACCGCTGAGCGACGTGCAGCGCGATATGCTGGCGGTAGTCGCCGCCTGGCCGGCGCAACGTGAGCGCCTGCCCCGCTCCTCACCCGCCACCTACGTATATTTCATCGAGAGCACACTCACCCGCGTCGGCAAGACGGTGCGGGTATTGACCCCGGACCTGTTATTGGTACGCGATAAACAGGTGTTGCTCTACAGCGTAGCCGGCGCAATCCAGGCGTTTGATTCGCTGGAGGCGTTCAGCCAGGCCTGGGGGAGCAGGATGCAACGCGAGTTTGAGTTCGACAGCCTTACCTGGCACCGCAATGAACCTGCCGCCAACGTGTTTGAACAACAGGCCGGGCTGATCCTCAACCAACAACTCGAAGACCTGGCAACCCTATCGTTCCAGGGGCAAGACGAAAAAGAACTTGATCAACGCCTGGACATGATCACCAACCCGGCCAGGTATTTTACCGACATCAAGTTGCCCGACACCAAGCGCCTTGGCACCGTGAGCCAGCAACTGCCGCAATGGCTCAAGCAAGCCGAGCCCGCGGATCGTTTCGCCTATCACCGCCACTTGCAGGATATGGCGCAAGTGCTGCAAAAAAACCAGGGGCGATCGTTCAACGAGGGCATTGAAAACATCCACACATTCAGCCGCGTCGCCTTGCGCAAGCAAATGCAAGCTGATCACGGCGATTTCGACCCTGATGCGGTGCAGTTGGACTTTGCGGTAGCGGCGGGTTATCCGGGCGGCGCCGGGATCATCGAACACGTGCGCATGTCCCTGACGGAGCTGGCCCTGAAGAATCTGGCCGGCAAGCCCAAAGGTACGTTGAAGCTGTCTTCCACAACAGCCACGCCACTGCCTGGCTGGTTGAATGAAGACTATCTGATGGGCAGCAACGGCCTGATCCAGCGCGTCGATATCGGCACCACCTACCCCAATGCCCTCAAAGAGCTGCTGCTGTCCGATACCGTCGAGGCACGTCGCCGCGAGGTGCTGTTTACTCGCGAACTGAAGGCTCATCTGCCGATGCAGGCGCTGGAATTCAAGGTCCGCCAGCAGCATGGCATGACCGTGACGGGTTATCAGTATGTCAAGGCGCTCATGGGAGAAACGCCTTCGCTCAGACTCGTCAACGATCAGGAAATCGTCCTGCGCCCCCTGGCGTTGTGCCGCAAAGCCGGGGCCACGCCGGACGAAGTAAATAATATGTTTATCATTGAGCCTCGCGACTCCCAGGTCGGCCCACACTTGCTGTACCGACCGCTGTACGCCGAGTCCCTCTACGAATACCCCACGCGCCAGGCGCTGCTGGAGGCCATCGCCGAACCGGGTGTGTTGCAGGACAGCGTGCTGACCTGGCTGTCGGACAAGGCGCGCCCCATCTATGCACACGGCGGCATCAAAGAGCCGCACATCATCCGTTTCTTGCCCGGCGACGAGTTCAACCGACCCGAGAAACCAGCGCCCGCGACCCTGGCCGTCGATGACGGCGCCGGTGAATGGCTCCAGTCCCAGCTCAACGGCCAACTGCCCAACCATCTGTTCGGCAGCACCGCACGGGCACTGGTCGACCTGGCGGACCGCGAGTCGATCTCCAACACCGAAAGCCGATGGGCCATTGTGATGGAGGGTGCCTGGCTGTTGTTCAATACATTGCTGCTGCCCTTGGTACAGGGCCCAGCCATGTTGGCCGGCTGGTTCCTGGTGCTGGTTGCCAGCCTGGAGCAGGACTTGGCAGGCCTGGACAGCAGCGATCCCACCACCCGCGAGTTGGCGTTGATTGATCTGCTGCTCAATACTGCGATGGTGTTGCTGCATGGCGCATCGCCTTCCAGCAAGCCGTGGTCGCCTCAGCGCGCAGACGAAGGCGCCCTGCACCTTCAAGCCTGGCGTCGTATGCCTGGCCTGGCCGTGCCGCACGAATTACCAGCGATCCGCCCCGGCGCGGTCTCGCTGCCCGGAGAGCCACCGGCTTCGGGCCACACGGCCCTGGACTTCAGTCATTCGCTGGCAAGCGCTCAAGCCAGCGAGCGGCTGAGGGCACTGCTTGATATCAACGTGCCTTGGCCCGAGCCTTTGCCGCTCCCGCAGTCCAGCGGTTCACTTAAAGGCCTCTACCGCATTGATGACATCTGGCATGCCAGCCTGGGCGGGCTATTGTTCCAGGTCAGCGTTGTACCTGGGTTCGATGAAGTCTACCTGGTGCATCCGCGGCACCCTCATCATCCTGGCTTCAGGCTGGTGAGCGATGGGCAGGGTCATTGGCGGCTGGACCGACAGGCTCGGCTGGAAGGTGGTATGCCTAGAGAGCGGCTGGGCAAATGGAACACAACACGACAGGAACGCTTGCAGGAATTGAGTTCAGGATTGGAAATCCTGCGCATTGAAGCACAGTCATTGGAGTCGCAGGCGCGACAGCTTAGCGCTGCACTGAAAAGCGCCAAGGAACAACTGATAGAACACAAACGGGCCTTGAGAGAGGACTGGGTCAGACTTGCCAGCCCTGAGTTACTTCCCGCACTGCGCCCCAGAATCGCAGAGCGTTATGCCCAAAGGCAACGTTCAGCCATTCGCGCCAAAAACGCGTGGACCGTCGCGGTCGAGCATTACGAGGCAAACACGCAGGCATTTATTTCCACGCAGGAAAGGACCCTGGCCCTGGCTGGAGAGCTGCTGGATATAGACCGAACCCAAGCTTCATACAAAGAAGGACGCGATATCGCAGCCACCAACATCTACACTCACTTATTGTTGTTATATTCGAATCTACATCAAAAAATCTCCAACACGCTGGAAACCGGACGCGGCGAAAGCCTTGCCGAACTCCTGCGCCGTTTTGACAATGAACTTGCCGACCAAATCACCGACGCCTATGAGGAATTCATCAACGGCGCGACGCAGCGATTGGAACTGCTCAAGGAAATGTTCACCGTGGCAGAAAAAGTCGAAGACTTTCTGCAGCAGGCGGGTAAGGCGTTGCGCGAGCAACTGATGAGACAGCTTACGCCCTCCAGCACTATTTCTTCCGTCATCGTAGAACAGCACATGCTGTTAGCGTTCGTTGAATTGATAGTTAATCGTGCTCTTGATACCGGTAAGCCAGAGGAGCGTCCTTTCCTGGAGGTACTCACTGATCGCAGAGCCACCACCGCTATACTCACTCACACCGAAATGCGTGCCACCAGCGGTTACTCACCGACCGAACAAATTGACATCCTCAAGGATGCGCTCCAGCAGTACGATCGGCTGGAAAACGCCGTTAACTCATTAGCTGAAATGGGTTCCACGCTTTTGCGAGAGCAGTATCGTGGACCGTTCATGGAACAGTTCGGCAAGTCGCGAACAGACCTGGA
Source organism: Pseudomonas sp. PA-1-6B (assembly GCF_021609545.1). Classification (NCBI taxonomy): domain Bacteria; kingdom Pseudomonadati; phylum Pseudomonadota; class Gammaproteobacteria; order Pseudomonadales; family Pseudomonadaceae; genus Pseudomonas; species Pseudomonas sp. PA-1-6B. The sequence goes on along the minus strand of NZ_WJZM01000011.1, from coordinate 87,986 downwards.
AGCACAACTGGCCCAATTGATTCTCGCTGAAGAGGGCTTTGCCCCTGCGCCCCGCCCCCACCGGAGCGCCCGACAGAAACCCGCCACCCGCAAGGTTATCAAGACCCGCAACCAGGAGACGCTGGTGGGTGAACTGCGCCCCCGCGAGGAGGGCGTTGAAGGCGAGTTCGTCGACATCAAGGACGAAATCACCGGGCAAACCGTCGCTACTTATCATGAACACGCCAACGAGGGCCTGTGGAACGAAGTTGTACAGGCTCGTGCGCAGGTAAAACCTGCGCCGCGTGCCGTGCGATCATTAAAGACGATAGAAACACTCGCACGAACTGCCTTGGAGGAGCGGGCAAGTATTGATGCAAGCATTCGCTTCCAACAACGCAAGCTGCAACAACCCGACCGGCTGAACGAGGTCGCCCCTCACGAATGGGATGTGATGCTCACCCAGCACGCGGAAAAGCTTGAAGCCCTTGCCGAAGAGCTCCAGCGCGATCACGCCACAGCCCCCCGCGCTCAGGCGCTGATCGGGCAATACCGCGCCAAGGCAGCCGAAGCGACGCAGCAGGCCCGCGAACGTTGCAGCGAGGGGTACAAGTTACAACGCCCCAAGGCGGCCAACGTCGAGTATTTGTGGCAGCACGGCTTTGTCGATATCAACCTGGTCAGCAGCCGCGTGCCGTTGAAGGCCGGTGACTTTCTCACCGAGTATGCAGTACGCGACAAAAGCAAAATCAGGGCGGGTATAAAGGGTAAGGGCAATGTTTTGTGGTACGCCCATTTCCATTATTCATCCGCCGATCAACCGCCCTCCCAACCTGATTTCGGCCACCTTAAAACCCCGAGTGAGCAGCGATATACGCGCCGGGAACTGATTGAACAGGCGCGTGCCGACAACCGCGCCGTGGTCAATCTGGAGAAAGCCGAGATCAAGCCACCGCTTGATCAGCGGCTATTCCTGGGGTTGGAGGTACTGGGTTCCAAATGAGCCTCGACAGACTGTCTATACTCTGCACGAGAACCATGTTGACGAGGGGTTTATGGACGATCCAATCGATAACAAACCACCGACCTTCTGGCAGATGCTGCACAGCGTGACGGCCGCCGCGTTCGGTGTGCAAAGCGGCAAGAATCGCGCCCGCGATTTCACCCATGGCAAACCCAGCCACTTTGTGATCCTGGGCATTGCGTTCACGGTGGTGTTTGCCTTGACGCTGTTTGGCATCGTCAAGCTGGTGCTGTACCTGGCCGGTGTTTAACGCAGCCGCCGATGCAGACTGAACGCATAAACAGGACGCCGGTTTGCCAACGACCGCCAGCGCACGGAATCCACCGGCGCTGGCGGCGCTGACAACTGCAGGCGCTCAGATGAACCTTGAATATCGACCGCCATCATCTTGGCTGCTCGACAACCAATCGCTGCTCAATCAACGGTTTTATTACTGGTGGCTGACCCAAAATACAGCGGTGCCGACCACAAGAATGATCAGAAACAAAATGGCCCAGGCATCAACGGTACTGTCAGGTTTACGGGCTTTGGTGGAATTACTCATCGCATCGCCTCTTGTCGGTTTTATAGGTGACTGCACTAAGACTCGTCCACAGTAAAGACCAGTCTTGCCCCCATGACAAATGTGGGTATCGCGATAACTGTTCTCATTAGTCAGTTTGGTTATGTGCATATACCCAAACATCACTTTTGCGCATATACGCAAACTGGTATCGTGCGCCGGCTCCGTTGGGAGTGCGCGGCCGTGCGCGCAGATTTGCCGAGAACAGGACCTATATGTACGTATACGACGAATACGATCAGCGCATCATCGAGGACCGCGTCAAGCAGTTCCGTGATCAGACCCGACGCTACTTAGCAGGTGAACTGAGCGAAGAAGAGTTCCGCCCTCTGCGCCTGCAAAATGGCCTTTACGTTCAGCGCTTTGCGCCGATGCTGAGGGTGGCCGTGCCCTATGGCCAACTGACGTCGCGCCAGACGCGAATGATGGCCAAGATCGCCCGCGACTTCGACAAAGGCTATGCCCACATCAGCACCCGCCAGAACGTGCAGTTCAACTGGCCGGCCCTGGAAGATGTGCCGGATATCCTGGCTGAACTGGCTACCGTGCAGATGCACGCCATTCAGACCAGCGGTAACTGCCTGCGCAACGTGACTACCGACCAATTTGCCGGCGTCGCTGCCGACGAGTTGATCGACCCACGGCCGTGGTGCGAAATCGTGCGCCAGTGGACTACCTTCCACCCTGAGTTCGCCTACCTGCCACGCAAGTTCAAGATCGCCATCAATGGCTCGACCTCGGACCGCGCCGCCATCGAAGTCCACGATATCGGCCTGGAGCCGGTGTACAACGCTGCAGGCGAGCTGGGCTTCCGTGTGCTGGTGGGTGGCGGCCTCGGTCGTACGCCGGTGGTCGGTGCGTTCATCAACGAGTTCCTGCCATGGCAGGACCTGTTGAGCTACCTCGACGCCATCCTGCGGGTCTACAACCGCTATGGCCGTCGCGACAACAAGTACAAGGCCCGGATCAAGATCCTGGTCAAGGCGCTGACCCCTGAGGTGTTTGCCCAGAAAGTCGATGCCGAAATGGAACACCTGCGCGGCGGCCAGACCACCCTGACCGAAGCCGAAGTGCACCGCGTCGCCAAGCACTTCGTCGACCCTGAGTACAAGGCCCTGAGCAATCAGGACGCCGAGTTGGCCGCACTCGACCAGCAACACCCAGGTTTCGCCCGCTGGCGCACGCGCAATACCCTGGCGCACAAGAAGCCCGGCTACGTGGCAGTGACCCTGTCGCTCAAGCCCACCGGCGTTGCACCTGGCGATATCACCGACAAGCAGCTGGATGCCGTCGCCGACCTGGCCGAGCGCTACAGCTTTGGCCAACTGCGCACCTCCCACGAGCAGAACATCATTCTCGCGGACGTTGAACAGAGCCAATTGTTCACCCTGTGGGGCGAACTGCGCGAAGGCGGCTTTGCTACGCCGAACATCGGCCTGCTGACCGATATCATCTGCTGCCCGGGCGGCGACTTCTGCTCCCTGGCCAACGCCAAGTCGATCCCGATTGCCGAGTCGATCCAGCGCCGTTTCGACGACCTGGATTACCTGTTCGACATCGGCGAGCTGGACCTGAACATCTCCGGTTGCATGAACGCCTGTGGTCACCACCACGTCGGCCACATCGGCATCCTGGGCGTGGACAAGAAAGGCGAAGAATTCTATCAAGTGTCCCTGGGTGGCAGCGCCAGCCGCGATGCGAGCCTGGGCAAGATCCTCGGCCCATCCTTCGCCCAGGAAGCCATGCCGGAGGTGATCGGCAAGCTGATCGATGTGTATATCGAACAGCGTACCGAAGATGAGCGCTTCATCGACACCTACCAGCGCATCGGCATCGACCTGTTCAAGGAGCGTGTCTATGCAGCGAATCATTAAGAACAACGCAGTCGTCGACGAAACCTGGCACCTGCTGCCCAAGGACGCGAGCTTCGACGGCATCTCCAACTGCGACGACCTGATCGTGCCGCTGGCACTGTGGCGCGAGCACGGCCATGCCCTCAAGGCCCGCGATGGCGGCCTGGGCGTGTGGCTGGACGCCGATGAAGAAGCCGAAGAAATCGGTGATGACGTGCAGCATTTTCAGGTCATCGCCCTGAACTTCCCGGCCTTCACCGACGGGCGCAACTACTCCAACGCACGCCTGCTGCGTGACCGTTATGGTTACAAGGGTGAATTGCGCGCCATTGGCGACGTGCTGCGTGACCAGTTGTTCTACCTGCACCGCTGCGGGTTCGATGCCTTCGCCTTGCGCGCGGACAAAGACCCGTACGAAGCGCTGGAAAGTCTCAAGGACTTCTCGGTGACGTATCAAGCGGCCACCGATGAACCACTGCCGCTGTTCCGCCGCCGCTGACACCTTGTAGGAGCGAGCAAGCTCGCTCCTACAGCTCCATCGCCCGTCAATCCTGTGTGATCGACTGCCGCTTGACATTAAAGTTAACTTTAAGCTTAGCCTGAGACCTCCCCTGCTCAGGAGTTAACCCATGTCACCGTTCGAATCGCTGCAACTGCCTAACGGCCAAGTCATCGCCAACCGCATCGCCAAGGCCGCGATGGAAGAGAATATGGCGGACCTGCATCAGGCACCGTCCAAAGCCTTGAAGCAGCTGTACAAGACCTGGGCCGACGGCGAGCCTGGCCTGCTGCTGACCGGTAACGTGATGATCGACCGCCGCGCCATGACCGGCCCTGGCGGTGTCGCGCTGGAAAACGAGCAACACCTGGCCAGTTTTCGTGAATGGGCCGACGTAGCCCGGGCCAAAGGTGTGCACTTCTGGGTACAGCTCAGCCATCCAGGCCGCCAGACCATGGCCAACCTCGGTCAACAAGCATTGGCACCCTCGGCTATTGCGCTGGATGTGGGCAGTTTTTCCAAGATGTTCGCCAAGCCCAAGGCCATGACCGAAGATGACATCCAGGACGTCATCAAGCGCTTCGCCACCAGCGCCCGCCTGGCCGAGCAAGCCGGGTTCACCGGGGTGCAGATCCACGGCGCCCATGGCTATTTGTTGAGTCAGTTCCTCTCGCCCTTGAGCAACCACCGCACCGACCGCTGGGGCGGCCCCTTGGAAAACCGCGCACGCCTGCTGCTGGAGGTCGTCCGTGCCGTACGTGCCAGCGTCAGCCCATCATTTTGTGTGTCGGTGAAGCTCAATTCCGCAGACTTCCAGCGCGGCGGCTTCGATGAGACCGATGCACGCGCTGTAGTGGAGATGCTCAATACGCTGAAGATCGACTTGCTTGAGTTGTCCGGCGGCAGCTATGAAGCGCCGGCCATGCAAGGTGAGGCGCGAGACGGCCGAACCTTGGCCCGTGAAGCCTACTTTTTGGATTTCGCCACGCAAATGGCGAGCATCGCCACCATGCCACTGATGGTGACCGGAGGTATTCGCCGCTTACCGGTGGTCCAGCAAGTATTGGACAGCGGCATCGCCATGGCCGGCATCGCCACCGCCCTGACCCTGGAGCCGCAACTGATCAAACAGTGGCGTGAAGGTCGCGACCTCAACCCACAACTGCGGCCCATGGAATGGAAGCGCAAACCGCTGGCCGCCCTCGCCACCCTCGCCGTGGTGCGCGACCAGATGCGTCGCCTGAGCCGCGGCCGTCTGCCCAACCCCAACGTTGCGCCCTGGCTGGCATTGGCCTGTGACCAGTGGTTTATCGCGCGGCGTACGCGGCAATACCGCGCAAGCATGACGCAATCTTCACATTAAAGGCGGAGCATTCGCCGTGATTGAACTGTCCCCTACTGATCAGCAGTTTTTCAACCTCACTGACGATTGGAGTTCCTCATGGCGAAAATCAACCTGGCCCAGCAGTTGGCGACCACCCTGGAACAAGCGGGTATCAAGCGTATCTGGGGGCTGACCGGCGACAGCCTGAATGGCCTGACCGACGCCCTGCGCAGCATGGACAGCATCGAGTGGATGCATGTGCGCCACGAGGAGGTTGCCGCCTTCGCCGCCGGTGCCGAAGCGGCGGCCACCGGCGAGTTGACGGTGTGCGCTGGCAGTTGCGGGCCGGGTAACCTGCATTTGATCAATGGTTTGTTCGATTGCCATCGCAACCATGTGCCGGTGCTGGCGATTGCCGCGCAAATTCCGTCCTCGGAGGTTGGCCTGAATTACTTTCAGGAAACCCATCCCCAGGAACTGTTCAAGGAATGCAGCCACTTTATCGAGCTGGTGAGCAACTTTGAACAGATGCCTCAAGTGCTGCACCGTGCCATGCGCTCGGCGATCCTCAACCGAGGCGTGGCGGTGGTGGTGATTCCGGGGGATGTGTCGCTGCTGGAGGTGGAAGATAAGCTCAAGCCGTGGCCGGCCTTGCACGCACCGCGCACCGTGCCGGTTGAGCAGGACTTGCAGCGCCTCACCGACATGCTCCAGAGCAGCGAGAAAGTCACCCTGCTGTGTGGCAGCGGCTGTGCCGGTGCCCACGATCAAGTGGTGGCGCTGGCCGACGCCCTCGGCGCGCCGGTGGTTCACGCACTGCGGGGCAAGGAGCACGTGGAGTGGGATAACCCGTTCGACGTCGGCATGACCGGCCTGATCGGTTTCAGCTCCGGCTACCACGCCATGCTCGATTGCGACACCTTGGTCATGCTCGGCACCGACTTCCCTTATCGCCAGTTCTATCCGACCGACGCCAGGATCATCCAGGTGGACCGCAACCCCCAAGCCCTGGGGCGGCGTGCGACCTTGGACCTGGGCATCGCCGCCGATGTCAGTGAAACCATCGACGCGCTGTTGCCGCGCCTGACCCGCAAGGCTGATCGCAGCTTCCTCGAGACCTCCCTCAAGCACTACGAAAAAGCCCGCCAAGGCCTGGATGACCTGGCGCAACCGTCCAAAGCCGGCCGGCCGATTCATCCCCAGTATGTGGCGCGCTTGCTCAGCGAACTGGCCGATGATGATGCGATCTTTACCGCCGATGTCGGCTCACCCACCGTGTGGGCAGCGCGCTATCTGAAGATGAACGGCAAGCGCCGGCTGATCGGCTCGTTCAACCATGGCTCGATGGCCAACGCCATGCCTCAGGCTATCGGCGCCCAGGCGGCGTTCCCTGGACGGCAGGTGATCTCGATGTCCGGGGACGGTGGTTTCACCATGTTGATGGGGGATTTCATTTCCCTTGCGCAGCTGCAATTGCCGGTCAAACTCGTGGTGTTCAACAATTCGTCCCTGGGCTTTGTCGCCATGGAGATGAAGGCTGCGGGTTACCTGGACACCGGCACCGAGCTGAAAAACCCGGACTTCGCGGCCATGTCCAATGCCATGGGCATTTTGGGCATACGTGTGGAGCAATCCGAAGACCTGGAACCGGCACTGCGCCGTGCCCTGGCCCACGATGGCCCGGTGTTGGTGGACGTGGTGACCGCGACTCAGGAACTGGTGATGCCGCCGAGCATCAAGCTGGAACAGGCCAAGGGGTTCAGCCTGTACATGCTCAAGGCGGTGATGAGCGGGCGTGGCGATGAGGTTATCGAACTGGCACGCACCAACTGGTTGCGATAACCCCCTACTGTAGGAGCGAGCTTGCTCGCGAAGATCGCTAACGGTAACGCTGACATCCTGAATGAACGCGTTGTCGTCGAGTTTTTCGCGAGCAAGCTCGCTCCTACAGGTGCCGGGCTAATTTCAGCCTTTCTGCTTTTCCACCCACTTGCCGTAGGCATCGATGAATGCCTGCAGGAACGGCTTAGTCTTTTCCGACACCCTCCCCGCCTCATCGAACACACTGCCTGCCCCGCCCAAGTAGGCTTCCGGCTGTTGCATGCACCACACATCCAGGAACACCAGGGACTGGCGCAAATGGTGGTTGGCGCCAAAGCCGCCAATGGCACCCGGCGACACGCTGATGATCGCCCCCGGCTTGCCACTCCAGGCGCTTTGCCCGTATGGGCGCGAACCCACGTCGATGGCATTTTTCAAGGCCGCCGGCACGGAGCGGTTGTATTCGGGGGTGACGAACAGCACCGCGTCGGATGAACTCACTTGTTTGCGGAAAGTACTGTAGGCTGCGGGCGGTGTTGCACCGTCGATGTCCTCGTTGTAGAGCGGCAAGTCGCCGATTTCAACAATGTTCAACTTGAGATTGGCAGGGGCCAGTTCGGCCAGGGCCAGGGCGACCTTGCGGTTGATCGACTCTTTTCTCAAGCTGCCCACCAGGACGGCAATCGTGTAGACCTTGCTCATTGAGGTTTCCCGACTTCTGAATAAAGGAGCCTGTAGTTATAGAGGCTTCGCGACGCGTTCACCAGAGGGTTTTGCGGATTTCCTCGCCGTTTTCCTTGCAAGCACTTGCGTAGGAAGCGTCTGAAAATATCAGCGAATAGTATTTTTTTCTTATAGGTAAACTACCCCGCTCCCTGACGGTCTACAGAACCGCAAATCGAGTGTTTATCTCCAGAGGTTCTAAACAGATGGCTGCAGTACTTGTTGGACAGTTTCATGCCAGAGACGCGGAAGGCCGCGTGTATTCGGTGCATGAGTTCCAGGAATCCAACCCGGCGCAAGGCGACGTGGCCGGATCGACGCCCACCACGACCTACAAGCTGGCCATTGGCGACCGTGTAGAAAAGCTGGAAGGTGATGAATTCAAACTGATCCAGTCGGGCACCATTCTCGTGCGCGAGTCCGAAACTACTCTGGCATCGTAAGCGCTTGCCTTGTTCACCTGCTCAGTCCTGGCGACTGGGCTGGGGACGTTCATGGGCGGCGGATCTGCGTCACCTCTATGCCCTGCTCGTCTTGCTTGAGCGTCACCAGCACCTGGCCGTGTTCCCCTTGCACGGTAAACATCGAGCGCTTGTAACCTGCCGCATTGTACGCGGGGTAAGCCTCCACCTCCCTGACCAGGGTGATCCCCACGACTGCGCCCACCTGCTCGCCCACCTGTTGCTGGGAGCGAATAAAGGCTTCCAGTGCGAGGTTGTCCGGCGTCGGTTCATCCTGATGATTGAAGAAGTAAGCCGCCAGGCCTCCCACGGTCACCAGGACCACGAGTTGCTTGGCCGTTACCCCGAAGAACGTCGAGGGTAGAGGCATATGAGACCAGACCTGTTTTTTATTTTAAGTACCGGGAAACCGGCAGGGGTCGTTGCTGATCAGACCCGCCATTCTAATGGGGTCCTGGCTGAGCGCCATAGGCCGGGACGACCCCGGCAGTCTTTTTTGCGCACGAAGGCCTGCGCCATTGAATCCCCTGCGCACTGCACATAGACTCCGGCCATGCGTTTACGTCATATCGAAGTGATTCAGGCCATCTTGCAGACCGGCCACCTCGGCACCGCCGCCGAGTGGTTGCAACTCCCCGTGGGCGAAGTAGACGCCACCCTCAAGGACGCTGAGCAGCAACTGGGCTTCATGCTGTTCGCCAGCGTGCGCGGGCGCTTGCAGGCCACCCGGGAAACCCTGGAATTGCAGGCACAAATCACTGCTCTGTACGAAACCCTGGAGCCGCTGCAACGCCTTGCCAGCCGCTTGAAACACCATCATGCGCCGCCCCTGCGCGCGCTCTGCACGCCGCCGCTGGCCAACCAACTGTTGCCGCAGAGCATTGCTGCGCTGCGTCGACGTTTCCAGGACATGCCGTGCAACCTGTCGAGCCAGCCAGTTGGCGAGATCATCAACAGCCTGCTGTTGCATGAAGCCGATGTGGGCCTTAGCCTGCATGACCCTGAGCATCCACACATCCAAAGCACGGTGCTGGCCCAAGGCAAATTGCAGTTGCTGGCCCCCCATGGCTGGCTCAAGCCCAAGCAAAAATACATTGCGCTGCAGGAGTTGGCCGGCCAGTCGTTGATCGGCCTTGAAGGCCATGACCCGCTCAGTCGCTTGCTGGATGCCAAGCTGCACGCCCTGCGGCCGTTGCCCGTGGTGCAGACGCGGGTGCAAACCTACCCGATGATGCGCGGCCTGGTGGAGGCCGGAGAAGGCCTGGCGATTGTCGACCCGTTCACCGCCTTGGGTGCACGCGAGTCCGGGCTTGATGCGTGCCCGGTGTCGCCACCGATAGTGGTCAGCCTGTATGCGCTGACCTTGAAAGACGCTGCACCCTCCCCGGCATTGAATGCGCTGCTGGAAATCGTCATCCAGAAAGCCGAAAGCCTGCTTGGCAACGACACCAAGCCCCTGTAGGAGCTAGCAAGCTCGCGCCTACAGGGGTCAGACAGCCTCCACCTGCGCCTTGAACAACCGATACCAGAAAATCGCGACCTCGCGGGTTTGCGGGTCAATCCCGCGATAACGCAGTTGATCAATGCCGCCCATTACATAGCCACAACGCTCATACAGGCGACAGGCGCCGAGGTTGTTGTTCTGGGTCTCAAGCATCATGCCCGGCAGGTTCTTCTTGCGAGCCCAGAACTGCGCCACGTCCAACAACGACTTGGCCACGCCATGTCGGCGCGCCGGTAACGCCACGGCCAACTCGTCAACATGGGCGAAACCGTTCCAGTTGGTGCTGACCACGATATGCCCCACTGCGCGGTCATCCAGGTACGCCATGAAGATCGAGCTGTCGGCGGCATCACGGAAACTGGCGAACTCTTCCGGGTCGATGCCATAGCACTTGCGGTACGGCAGCACTTTTTCCACCGGCCATTGTTCGACGCGCTGGCCCATTTGCGGCACCCCATAGGCACTGACTTCAAAGCTGAAATCATTGCCCCACACATAGGCATCAAAACCTTCGTCGGCGACTCGCACACTGAGCCCTGGATACTTCGGGTTCATTACAGCTTGCATAGACTTCCTTAACCCTTGATGCAGTCGACGGTATAACGACGGCCACTGCCGTCATCTTCGTGTTGCAGCCCATGCACATCCGCGACAAAACCGGGGAAACTGCTATCGAACGTGCGGGCAAATGCCAGGTAATCGATGATTGAACGGGTTGACTCGGTGAAGCGTTCGCCGGGCATGATCAGTGGTATGCCCGGCGGGTAAGGCACCAGCATCACAGCGGCGATGCGTCCTGCCAAGGCATCGATGCAGACCGCCTCCACCTCGCCCCTGACCAACTGGTCGTAGGCATCGGCGGGTTTCATCGCGATTTGCGGCAATACCGTATACATACGCTTGAGGTGCCTGGCCGTGGCATTGCTACGGTAACAGCTGTGCAACTGGTCGCAAAGGTCGCGCAGGCCCAGGCCTTGATAGCGTGCCGGGCCTTGGGCATACACCGACGGCAAGCAAGTGGCCAGGCTGACATTGGCATCGTAGCTACGCTTGAACTCCAGCAGCTCTGTGAGCAAGGTGCTCCATTTACCTTTGGTAATGCCCATGGAAAACAGCACGAGAAACGAATACAGCCCAGTCTTCTCCACCACCAGCCCGCGCTCCCAGAGGAACTTGCTGACCACTGCAGCGGGAATCCCACACTCGCTCAAGGCCCCACCGGCGTTGAGGCCAGGCATCACCAGCGTGACTTTGATCGGGTCCAGCAGCACGTAGTCCTCTACCACGTCGCCAAAGCCATGCCACTCATCCCCAGGGTGCAACAACCAATCCGCCGTGGCGACCCGGTCGATGCCCGCGACCGAGGGTGGCTGCCAGATGGAGAACCACCAGTCTTCGGCCGCGATATGCTGACGCAGGTTGGCCAGGGCACGACGAAAACTCAAGGCCTCGTCGAACATTTCCTGGAGCAGCGAGCGCCCGGCCGGGCCTTCCATCATTGCCGAGGCCACATCCAGCGACGCGATGATGCTGTATTGCGGCGAGGTGGAGATATGCATCATGAAGGCTTCATTGAAGCGGTCACGGTCCAGTTGCCGTGCGCCGCCGTCCTGCACGTGGATCATCGACGCCTGGCTGAATGCCGCCAGCAACTTATGCGTACTGTGGGTGGTGAACACCAAGGGGCTGTCCGGCGTGCGCGAGGTACCCATGCCATAACGCCCGGCGAAGAACTCGTGAAAGGCGGCGTAGGCATACCAGGCCTCATCAAAATGCAGCACCTCGACACTGTTGCCCAGTTGCTGCTTGATCAGTTCGGCGTTGTAACACAGGCCGTCATAGGTGGAGTTGGTCACCACCGCCAATTTCACTTTCGGTGGTCGCCCACGGGTCAAGGGGCTGGCGTCGATCTTGGCGCGGATCGACTCAGGACTGAATTCGCTCAGGGGGATCGGGCCGATGATCCCCAGCTCGTTGCGCTCCGGGCACAGGTACAGCGGGATCGCGCCGGTCATGATGATCGAATGCAACACCGACTTGTGGCAATTGCGGTCTACCAGCACCAGGTCATCGCGCCCCACCATGGAATGCCAGACGATCTTGTTGGCGGTGGAAGTGCCGTTGATCACGAAGAACGTATGGTCGGCGCCAAAGTTGCGCGCGGCGCGGGCCTCGGCTTCGGCCAAGGGCCCGGTGTGATCGAGCAGCGAGCCCAGTTCGGGCACCGATACCGATAAGTCAGAGCGCAGGGTGTTTTCCCCGAAGAACTGATGAAACGCCTGCCCCACCGGGCTTTTGCGATAGGCCACGCCACCGCCATGACCGGGGGTGTGCCAGGAATAATTGGAATCGGCGGTGTGTTGCACCAGCGCCTTGAAGAACGGCGGCAACAGGCCATCCAGGTAAGTGCGTGCGGCGCGGGCGACCTGGCGCGCCAGAAACGGCACGGTGTCTTCGAACAGATAAAGGATGCCGCGCAGCTGGTTGAGCTCGCTCATGGCATCGGCGGGGGCGTTTTCCAGGGTGACTTGCTCGCCCAGCGCAAAGATCGGCAGGTTGGGTGCGCGCAGGCGCGCCAAGCGAATCAACTCCACCATGTTCTGCAACAGATGAGTGTTTTCCCCGGCGCCTTCGGCGGCAATCAGCATGCAGGCCAGACCGTGATGGGTAGCGGCCACCAGCCGCCCCTCGGCGTAGTCCACCGCAGAAAAAATACTGAAGCCCTCTTGTTCCAACTCCCTGGCGATGCCTCGAACCCGGTCACCGGCAACGGTGTCGGCCTTGATGTCACGGTGCACGATCAGAACAGGGAACTTCAGGTCTTTGTACATGAGCACTCTTACTCCGGAGGCTTTGCACAAGGGTAGAAGCTGGAAGCAAAAGTGGCGAATGAAGATTTCACAGGTGGTCGAGAGGTATCTACATAAGTCGCGAGGAGCTTGCTCCCGTGACGGCCCGCTTGCCGGGCCATACCTGCCGGACACCCCGCGATCAAACTGTGGGAGCTGGCTTGCCTGCGAATGCGGCCTGCCAGCCGACACTTATCTACCTGAGGCTCCGCAATCCAAATGTGGGTGGGCTGGGCCGGCATTCCGGCTTTTCCAAAGTGACCCGCTGTCAGAGCGGAACGCTAAGTGGCCGTTACCGCAGGAATGGAGATGTACCCAATCCAACCGTGTTGACTGTCAGGCCGCATTCGCGAGCAAGCCCGCTCCCACAATTTGATCGCGGGGCGTCAGGTCGATAGGCGTTGGCTAGCAGGCCGCTATCGCAGGCAAGCCCGCTCCCACAGTTTGATCGCGCAGCGTCAGGTAGATAGGTGTTGGCTGGCAGGCCGTCACGGGAGCAAGCTCCCTCGCCACAGATGCAACTGTGTAAGTACCCATGGCTGCAAGCCTGATCCTACATGAGCGGTTATTGCTGAGTGAGTTGAGTCCACAACGCCGGCGCACCGGCTGCCTTGGCAATCGCCTCCAGCCTTGCCGCATGCTCGGCCAGGTCCTGCTCGCTGGCACGGATGATCGGCGTCGGCTTGCGATCAGCTGGCAAGCGGCGGATTTCCGAAGGGCGGTTGCCCGACCCTTCCGCCGAACCGCTGCCATCGGATGCATTACCGGCCAGGGACAGGCTGGTCTGCCCGCCGGTCATGGTCAGGTAAACGTCGGCCAGGATCTCGGAGTCAAGCAAGGCGCCGTGGAGTTCACGGCCGGAGTTGTCGACGCCATAGCGCTTGCACAAGGCATCGAGGCTGTTGCGCTGGCCCGGGTGACGCTCGCGGGCCATCATCAGGGTATCGAGGATCGTACAGTGCTGGGAGATGTCCGCACGGTCAGTCTGCCCCATCAGGGCAAATTCGTTGTTGATGAAGCCGATGTCGAACGCCGCGTTATGGATGATCAACTGGGCGCCATTGATGAATTCGAAGAACTCATCGGCCACTTCGGCGAAGCGCGGTTTGCCCTTGAGGAATTCGTCAGTGATGCCGTGGACGCCAATCGCGCCCTCGTCACTGTCGCGGTCCGGTTGCAGGTAGACGTGGAAGTGGCGGCCGGTCAGGCGGCGCCCCATCAGTTCGACACAGCCGATTTCGATGATCCGGTGACCATCGGTCACCGGCATGCCGGTGGTTTCGGTATCGAGTACAACAGATCGGATGGCCATCAGGGTTCAGCTCTCAACGGTTCGGTACAGTTCAAGGGGCGGGATATTAGCACGCCCTGTAAACGAAGCGCCCATGGCCCCCAACCACCGGTGGACACCCAACAGTTATTTACAAGGTTTAGCAAAGTGGATTCGCCACATGCGATGGCGGCGTTGAAGCAGCGGCTCGAGCGGCCGCTGCGATGTCGTTGATTCAGCTCTGCTTGTACCCGCGCACTTCATCCACGCCACGGTTGGCCAACTGGTCGGCGCGCTCGTTGCCAGGGTGGCCGATGTGCCCGCGTACCCATTTCCAGGTGATGTCGTGACGGTTGCACTGTTCATCGAGCAATTGCCACAGGTCGGCGTTCTTGACCGGCTCCTTTGCCGCCGTTTTCCAGCCGCGTTTTTTCCAGTTGACCATCCACTCGTTGATGCCCTTCATCACATATTGCGAGTCGGTCACCAGCAGTACGTTGCAACGCCGCTTGAGTTCTTCGAGGCCGCGAATGGCGCCCATCAATTCCATACGGTTATTGGTGGTATTGGCTTCGCCGCCCCACAGTTCCTTCTCCACGCCCTTGCACACCAGCAAGGCGCCCCAGCCGCCTGGGCCCGGGTTGCCTTTGCAGGCGCCATCGGTGAAGAGTTCTACGCTATCGGTCATCGGTTATTCGGCCTGAAATCAAAAAGAGGTTTTACGGTTCGCCTTGTTCGCGGTTGACCTTGGCCAACGGCATCGGCACGAGCTTGCCGATCGGCTCGCGGCGCACTTGCTGCAACGGTCTCAGCCCGACCACGATCTTGCGTGCAACCAACAAATAGAAGCCGCCACCCGACAGCTGCCAGGCTCCTGCCCGGCGTTCCCAACCAGCCAGACGGCCCTGCCACTTGGCAGTCGCAAGCGGCGGACGATAGCACCCGAAGCGGCGTTTCTCCAGCGCGAAACCCAGCAGGTTGAGCCAGTCGCCCACCCGTGATGGCGCGATGCAGCGCGCCTGCCGCAGTCCGTCATGGGCGAACACACGGCGCAGGCCCCAACTGCTCCAGGGGTTGATGCCGACAATCAGCAAATGGCCACCAGGGCGCACGCTGCTCGCCGCTTCGCGCAACAAACCGTGGGGTGACAAGCAGAAATCCAGGCCGTGCTGCAACACCACCACATCGGCGGCGTGTTCGCTCAAGGGCCAGGCCTGTTCCTCGCAGACGATCTCGACGCCCGGCAACGGTGCACCCAGGCGCACATTGCGTTGCACCTGCGGCGCCGATGGAGGCGTGTCGGCCGACGGTCCGTAATGCACCAGGTAGCCACCAAAGAACCGGCCCAGCTCGTCTTCGAGCATGCGCCGCTCTTCTTCCAGCAAAAACTGCCCAATCGGCCCGGACAACCATTCGCGGGCCGCGCTGATCAGGGCCAGCCACTCAGGATCGGCCTGGGCGAACGCTTTATCAGTCATTGCATTCTCCAACTCGCCTAGACGTTCTAAGATGCACCAATGTGTTCAGCTTGGCGAATCGAAGAATGATACAGATCAGTGCCCTACCCGCCTTTACCGACAACTACATCTGGTTGTTACAAGACCCTACGACCCAGCGCTGCGCCGTGGTCGACCCCGGCGATGCCACGCCAGTGCTGGCCTGGCTCAAGCAGAATGCCGAGTGGCGCCTCAGCGACATACTGGTTACCCACCATCACCATGATCATGTAGGCGGTGTCGAGCAACTGAAAAATGCCACCGGCGCCAAGGTTTATGGCCCTGCCAACGAAAAGATCCCGGCGCGGGATGTGGCCTTGCACGATAACGACCATATCCGCGTGCTGGGCTGGGACTTCGACGTGTACGCCGTGCCAGGCCACACCCTCGGCCACATCGCCTTTTATCACCAAGGCGTATTGCTGTGTGGCGATACCTTGTTCGCCGCCGGTTGCGGTCGCCTGTTCGAAGGTACACCCGAACAGATGTACAACTCTCTGGAACGCCTGGCCGCCCTGCCCGCCGATACGCAGGTGTACTGCACCCATGAATACACGCAAAGTAACTTGAAATTTGCCCAAGCCGTGGAACCGCACAATGCCGACATCGCCGAACGTGTGGAAAATGTCGCCCAACTTCGCGCCCGTGGCGAGATGACGCTGCCCTCCAACCTGGCCTTGGAAAAACGTACTAACCCTTTTCTGCGCACCGCTGAAACATCCGTTAAACAAAAAGCGGACGAACGGAACGGCCGCGACAACCGCTCTGGGGCCGAGGTGTTTGCTAGCTTGAGGGCTTGGAAAGATAAGTTCTAACCAGATGCAATCTGATACGTAATTTCTGAATGGTTGACCGGAACCAAAGCGCTTTCTAGAATCGCCCGACATTTTTGCCCGGAACTTACTTCCAGCCAATGTCGTCATCTATTCGTAAATCCATTTCTTCAGACGCATTGACCCGCCTGGCTCAAGCCGTGGCGGTGGCCGTTTCCGCAACTCTGGCGGGCTGCCAATCGACTCATTACGCTGCACAATCCACCGTGCAACCCAAACCGAATCTTGCTGCCAAGATCAAGCAAAAACCTATTTGGCTATCAGAGAAGCCCAGCCCCGAAGTACCCCAGGACGTCTGGGAACGCATGCGTCGGGGCTTTCAATTGCAGGACGGTGTCGGCGTCAACCCGCGCATCGAGCAACAGCGCCTGTGGTTCGCCAGCAACCCCTCCTTTCTGGAGAATGCCGGCGAACGCGGCAGCCTCTACATTCATTACATCGTCGAACGCCTTGAAGAACGCAACATGCCCCTGGAACTGGCGCTGCTGCCAGTGATTGAAAGTGCCTACAACCCAATGGCCTATTCGCGCAGCGATGCGGTGGGCTTGTGGCAGTTCATTCCCTCCACCGGGCGCTACTTCAACCTGCGCCAGACCCGCGCCTACGATGGCCGCCGCGATATCACCGCTTCCACCACCGCCGCCCTGGACTATCTGACGCGTCTGCATGACATGTTCAACGGCGACTGGCTGCTGGCCCTGGCGGCCTATAACGCCGGCGAAGGCACCGTCAGCCGGGCGATCGAGCGCAACGAAAAGCTCGGCCTGCCCACCGACTACTGGAACCTGCCTCTGCCCCAGGAAACCAAGGACTATGTGCCCAAGTTCCTGGCCTTGTCCCAAGTAGTACTGGCGCCCGAAGCCTACGGCGTCAACCTGAACCCGATTGCCAACACGCCGTACTTCGAGGTCGTTGAAGTCAAGCAAAGCATGGACCTGTCACGGGTTGCCGCGCTGGCCGAGATCGACGAAGACGAACTGTTCCAGCTCAACCCGGCCTTGAAACAACGCACCACCCTGGACGGCCCCCAGCATCTGCTGGTGCCGACCTCCAAGGCCCAACTGCTGACCAGCACCCTTTCGACGATGAAGCCGGAAGAGTTGCTGAGCATGCGCCCTAAGAAGCCGGTGTTCGACGAAGTCGAGACCAAGGCGGTTGCCGGGCGTACCCGCAGCTACAAGGTACGCAGTGGCGACAACCTCACACTGATCGCCAAGGCCAACAAGGTCGATGTGCATGACCTGCAGCGCTGGAACAAGCTCAACGGCCAGGCCCTCAAGGTCGGCCAGACCCTGGTAATGCAGGACACGCGTAAAGTCGCGGCGAAAAAACCGGTGCAGTACAAGGTCAAGAAAGGTGACTCGCTGTACATGGTGGCCAAGCGCTTCAATGTCGAGATGCAACATCTCAAGCGTTGGAACCCGCGCACCGGCCAGGCATTGAAACCAGGGCAGATGCTGGTGGTTTCCGGGCCGCGCTAATACCTCGGGGAGAGCTGGCTTGTGTGGGAGCTGGCTTGCCTGCGATGCAGGCACCTCGGTCTATCAGTCAGACCGCAGTGATGCTATCGCAGGCAAGCCAGCTCCCACATTTGACCTTCACACCGTCCAATAGCTTGCAGTCCGCAAAATGGCCTTCCCGACAGCCTTTTTCCAACCGGAACAAGCTGTTACTGTACCGATCATAAAGCCCAAGCCGCCTGGATCGGATCTCTGACTTGAAGCGTCCCCTCCTTCTACTAATAAGTCTGGCCTTGAGCTTTGCAGCGAACGCGACGATCACCGAAAGCCACGGTTATGCGCAGTTCGGCACACTCAAGTACCCGGCCAAATTCACCCATTACGATTGGGTAAACCCTGCAGCGCCCAAAGGCGGGACATTGCGGGTGATGGCATTTGGCACCTTCGATACGCTCAACCCCTACACCTTCAAAGGTTCAAGCCCGGTTTCCACCGCCAATTTCCTGCAGTACGGCGTCAACGAGCTCAATGAACCCTTGATGGTGGGCACCGGGCAATACGCGCCGTCCGGCGATGAACCCACCTCAAGCTATGGCCTGATTGCCCAATCGGTGGAATACAGCGAGGACCGCAGTTGGGTGGTGTTCAACCTGCGCCCCGAAGCGCACTTTCACGACGGCAAGCCGATCACCGCCGATGACGTGGCGTTTTCCTATCGCACCCTGCTGACCGAAGGCCACCCGCAGTACCGCACCAACCTGCAGGAAGTGGCCCGGGTCGATATCCTCAACCCTCACCGTATCCGCTTTGTGTTCAAGCGCGCCGGCAACCCCTTGCTGATCCTGCGCCTGGGCGAGTTGCCGGTGCTGCCCCAGCATTACTGGAAAAACCGTGACTTCAAGGCCACCACCTTCGAGCCGCCCCTGGGCAGTGGGCCTTACCGCATCACCAAGGTTGCGCCTGGGCGGCAACTGGTGTTTGAACGGGTCAAGGATTACTGGGGCAAAGACCTGCCGGTCAACCAGGGGTTCTATAACTACGACAAGGTCGAAGTGGAGTTCTATCGCGACAGCGACGTGGCCTTTGAAGCCTTCAAGGCCGGCGAATTCGATATTTATATCGAGCATCAGGCCAAGAATTGGGCCACAGGCTACAACTTCCCCGCGGTCAACCGCGGCGATGTGATCAAGGCGCAGATCGCCCATCAGATCCCCACCCAGAGCCAGGGCCTGTTCATGAATACCCGGCGACCGGCGTTCAGCCAGGCCAAAGTGCGTGAAGCCCTGGGGCTGATGTTCGATTTTGAATGGACCAACCGCACGCTATTCAGCAGCGCCTACAAGCGTTCGGTGAGCTATTACCCCAACAGTGAGTTCTCGGCCACCGGCCTGCCCGTGGGCCATGAGTGGTTGATGCTCTCGCCCTACCGCGACCAACTGCCGGCCGCGCTGTTCACCCAGCCGTTCAGCCTGCCGCACACCGACGGCCGCGGCATCCCCCGCGAAACCCTGCGCCAGGCCCTGGCCCTGCTCAGCGAGGCCGGCTGGAAACTGTCGGGGCAGCGCCTGCTGGATAAGGACGGGCAACCGCTGCGCCTGGAAATCCTGCTGGTCAACCCGAACCTCGAGCGCATCCTGCAACCCTATGTCGAAAATCTGACCCGCATCGGCATCGACGCCCGCTTGCGTACCGTGGACCGCGCACAGTACAAACAGCGCCTCGATCAATTCGATTTCGACATGATTCTGATGACCCTCAACCAGACCTTGAGCCCCGGCCTTGAGCAGTGGCAGTACTTCCACTCCAGCCAGGCCGCAATCAAAGGCAGCAAGAATTACGCCGGTATCGCCAACCCGGTGGTCGACCACCTGCTGGACCAACTGCTGGCGGCGCAGACCCGCGAAGAACAACTGGCTGCCGGCCGCGCCCTGGACCGGGTGCTGCTGTGGCAGCACTACAGCATTCCCAACTGGTACCTCAACTATCATCGCCTGGCGTACCGCAACCGGTTCGCCTTCGTCACCACGCCGCCCTACAGCCTGGGTCTGAGCGCGTGGTGGCTGAAAGCTTCGGAGAAAGCCCAATGATGTCCTTGCGTACTACCCTGCTCGCCAGCCTGTTGCTGTGCACTGCGGCGCACGCCGCGCCACAACATGCGCTGACTCTCTACAACGAGCCCCCCAAGTACCCCGCCGGCTTCAAGCATTTTGACTACGTAAACCCCGACGCCCCCAAGGGCGGCACCTTTCGCGAATCGGCCATGGGCGGCTTCGACAGCCTCAACCCCTATATCAGCAAGGGCGTACCGGCAGACAACCTGCCACTGATCTACGACACCCTGGCCATGCAGAGCCTGGACGAACCCATCACCGAATACGGACTGGTGGCCGGCAAGATCGAAAAAGCCCCGGACAACAGCTGGGTGCGCTTCTATCTGCGCCCCGAAGCGCGCTTCCATGACGGCCACCCGATACGCGCCGAAGACGTGGTGTTTACCTTCCAGACCCTGATCAAGGAAGGCAACCCGCTGTACCGCAACTACTACGCCGACGTCGATGAGGTGGTGGCCGAAGACCCGTTGCGCGTGCTGTTCAAGTTCAAGCGCACCAACAACCGCGAGTTGCCGTTGATCCTTGGGCAGTTGCCAGTACTGCCCAAACACTGGTGGGCCAGCCGGGATTTTTCCAAGGGCAACCTGGAAATCCCCCTGGGCAGCGGGCCTTACCAAGTGGCCGAGGTCAAGCCGGGCCGCATGATTCGCTACGAGCGGGTCAAGGATTATTGGGCCAAGGACCTGCCGGTCAATAAGGGCTTCTACAACTTCGATACCCGCATCACCGATTACTACCGCGACAGCACTGTCTCCCTGGAAGCCTTGAAGGCCGGGCAGTTCGACTACTGGCTGGAGTTCAGCGCCAAGAACTGGGCCAATGCCTACAACATTCCAGCGGTGAAAGAAGGCCGCTTGATCAAGGAAGAAATCCCCAACGGCAACCCTACCGGCATGCAGGGTTTTGTGTTCAACATGCGCAAGCCGATGTTCCAGGACGTGCGGGTGCGCAAGGCCATCAGCCTGTTGCTGGATTTCGAATGGAGCAACAAGCAGCTGTTCAACGGTGCCTACACCCGTACCCGCAGCTATTTCGAAAACTCGGAAATGGCCGCCACCGGCCTACCCGGTCCGGACGAGCTGGCGATTCTCGAGCCGCTGCGCGACAAGATCCCTGGCGAAGTCTTCACCCAGGCGTTCG
The DNA here is from genome assembly GCF_021609545.1 of Pseudomonas sp. PA-1-6B. Lineage (NCBI taxonomy): Bacteria > Pseudomonadati > Pseudomonadota > Gammaproteobacteria > Pseudomonadales > Pseudomonadaceae > Pseudomonas > Pseudomonas sp. PA-1-6B. The sequence goes on along the minus strand of NZ_WJZM01000011.1, from coordinate 67,077 downwards.
AACCGTCCCACACCGACGGCAGCGGCATGATCCGCACCCAGCAACGCGAGGCCTACCAACTGCTGCAGGAAGCGGGCTGGAAGATTGTTGACGACAAAATGGTAGACAGTACCGGCAAGCCAGTGACCATTGAGTTCCTGCTGGCCCAGACCGAGTTCGAGCGCATCCTGCTGCCGTTCAAGCGCAACCTGGCAGACCTGGGCATCGATCTGGTGATTCGTCGCGTGGACGTCTCACAGTTCGTCAACCGCCTGCGCTCGCGCGACTTCGACATGCTGGTGGGCAGCTTCCCGCAATCCACCTCGCCGGGTAACGAGCAGCGCGAGTTCTGGAAATCCTCCAGCGCCGACAAGCCCGGCAGCCGCAACTACATGGGCCTCAAGGACCCTGCGGTCGACCAGTTGGTGGAAGAGTTGATCGACGCCGGTTCGCGCCAAAGCCTGATCGCCCACACCAGGGCGCTGGATCGTGTGCTGCAGTTTGGTTACTACGTGATTCCCAACTGGCACATCAAGACCTTCCGCGTGGCGTACTGGGACCACCTGGGCCACCCCAAGGTCTCGCCACGCTACGACGTCGGCACCGCGACCTGGTGGAGCAAACCCGACGTCACACCTGCCGTCCCCCTGGACACACGCGCCGATACGGCGAGCGGAGGCGATTAAATGCTGGCCTATATTGTTCGCCGCCTGTTGCTGATCATCCCCACGCTGTTCGGGATCTTGCTGATCAACTTTGTCATCATCCAGGCCGCTCCCGGCGGCCCGGTGGAGCAAATGATTGCCAAGCTCGAAGGCTTCGACGGCGCCACCAGCCGCATTGCTGGTGGCGGCGCCGAAGTCGCGGTGGCCGGTTCCAGCTACCGTGGCGCCCAGGGCCTGGACCCGGCGCTGATCAAGGAAATCGAAAAGATGTACGGCTTCGACAAGTCGGCGCCGGAACGCTTGTGGATCATGGTCAAGCACTACGCCCAGCTGGACTTCGGTGACAGCTTTTTCCGAGACGCCAAGGTCATCGACCTGATCAAGGAAAAGATGCCGGTGTCCATTTCCCTCGGGTTGTGGAGCACCCTGATCATGTACCTGGTGTCCATCCCCCTGGGGATCGCCAAGGCCACGCGCCACGGCAGCCATTTCGATGTGTGGACCAGCTCGGCGATCATCGTCGGCTATGCGATACCGGCGTTCCTGTTTGCGATTCTGCTGATCGTGGTGTTTGCCGGTGGCAGTTATTTCGACTGGTTCCCCTTGCGCGGGCTCACCTCCAACAACTTCGAGGAGTTGAGTTGGGGCGGCAAGATCCTCGATTACTTCTGGCACCTGGCGCTGCCCGTCACCGCCCTGGTGATCGGCAACTTCGCGACCATGACCCTGCTGACCAAGAACAGTTTTCTCGACGAGATCAACAAGCAGTACGTGGTCACTGCCAAGGCCAAGGGCCTGACCAACAGGCGCGTGCTGTATGGCCACGTGTTCCGCAACGCCATGCTGCTGGTGATCGCCGGTTTCCCTTCGGCCTTCATCGGTATCTTCTTTACCGGCTCGTTGCTGGTGGAAGTGATCTTCTCCCTCGACGGCCTGGGCCTGATGAGCTTTGAAGCGGCGATCAACCGTGACTACCCGGTGGTGTTCGGCACGCTGTTTATCTTCACCCTGCTGGGGCTGATCGTGAAACTGATCGGCGACCTCACCTACACCCTGGTCGATCCGCGTATCGACTTTGCCAGCCGGGAGCATTGAGATGAACCTGTCCCCCCTCAATCGCCGCCGGTTCGAGCGGTTCAAGGCCAACAAGCGTGGCTGGTGGTCGCTGTGGCTGTTCCTGGTGCTGTTCGTGCTGAGCCTGGGCGCCGAGTTGATCGCCAACGACAAGCCCCTGGCGGTGCACTTCGACGGCGGCTGGTACTTCCCGGCGCTCAAGCGCTACCCGGAGACTACCTTCGGCGGTGAATTCCCGCTGGAAGCCAACTACAAGAGCCCGTACATCCAGGAACTGCTAAAAGCCAAGGACGCCTGGACCTTGTGGGCGCCGATTCCGTTCAGCTACCAGAGCATCAATTACGACCTGAAAGTCCCGGCCCCGGCGCCGCCGTCCTCGGTCAACCTGCTGGGCACCGATGACCAGGGGCGTGATGTGCTCGCGCGGGTGATCTACGGCTTTCGCGTGTCGGTGCTCTTCGCCCTGACCCTGACCATACTCAGCTCAATCATCGGCGTGATTGCCGGCGCCTTGCAGGGCTTCTATGGCGGTTGGGTCGACCTGGCCGGGCAACGCTTCCTGGAGATCTGGTCCGGCTTGCCGGTGCTCTACCTGTTGATCATCCTGGCCAGCTTCGTGCAACCCAACTTCTGGTGGCTGCTGGGGATCATGCTGTTGTTTTCCTGGATGAGCCTGGTGGATGTGGTACGCGCCGAGTTCCTGCGCGGACGCAACCTGGAGTACGTGCGGGCTGCGCGGGCGTTGGGCATGCAGAACGGCGCCATCATGTTTCGCCACATCCTGCCCAATGCGATGGTCTCGACCATGACCTTCCTGCCCTTCATCCTTACCGGCGCCATTGGCACCCTGACCGCCCTGGACTTTCTCGGCTTCGGGCTGCCGGCAGGTTCGCCGTCGCTGGGTGAGCTGGTGGCCCAGGGCAAATCCAACCTGCAAGCGCCGTGGCTGGGCATGAGTGCCTTTGCGGTGCTGGCGATCATGTTGAGCCTGCTGGTGTTTATCGGCGAGTCCGCTCGCGATGCGTTCGACCCGAGGAAATGAGATGAATCCGGACAACCTGATCGAAATCCGCGACCTCAGTGTCGAGTTCGTCACCGGCGAGCATCATCACCGGGTGGTCAACCACGTGAGCTTCGACATCAAGCGCGGCGAAACCCTGGCGCTGGTGGGCGAAAGCGGTTCGGGCAAATCGGTCACCGCCCATTCGATCCTGCGCCTGCTGCCCTACCCGTTGGCCAGGCATCCGTCGGGCACTATCGAGTATTCAGGGCAAGACCTGCTGACGCTCAAAGAGAAGACCCTGCGGCATATACGCGGCAACCGCATTGCGATGATCTTTCAGGAGCCGATGACCTCGTTGAACCCGCTGCACTCCATCGAAAAACAGATCAACGAAGTGCTCGGCCTGCACAAGGGCCTGACCGGCAAGGTCGCCACCGAGCGCACGTTGGAATTGCTGGAGCTGGTGGGTATCCCCGAGCCACACAAACGCCTCAAGGCGTTGCCCCACGAGCTGTCCGGCGGCCAGCGCCAGCGGGTGATGATCGCCATGGCCCTGGCCAACGAGCCGGAGTTGTTGATTGCCGACGAGCCGACCACGGCGCTGGATGTCACCGTGCAGTTGAAGATCCTGGAATTGCTCAAGGAGCTGCAGGCGCGGCTGGGCATGGCGCTGTTGCTGATCAGCCACGACCTCAACCTGGTACGGCGCATCGCCCACCGTGTGTGCGTGATGCAGCAAGGTTGCATCGTTGAACAGGCCGATTGCGAGACACTGTTCCAGTCGCCCCAACACCCCTACACCCAGGAACTGCTCGCGGCGGAGCCCAGTGGCGGTCCGGCCAACAACGCGGTCGGCCCACCGCTGCTGGAAGTGGATGACCTTAAAGTCTGGTTTCCGATCAAGAAAGGCTTTTTGCGAAATACCGTGGATTACGTCAAGGCCGTGGACGGCATCAACTTCAGCCTGCCCCAGGGGCAAACCCTGGGCATCGTTGGCGAAAGTGGCTCGGGCAAGTCCACCCTGGGCCTGGCAATTTTGCGCCTGATCGGCAGCCAGGGCGGGATTCGCTTCGAAGGCCAGCAACTGGACCGCCTCAGCCAACAGCAGGTGCGCCCGTTGCGCCGGGAAATGCAGGTGGTATTCCAGGACCCGTTCGGCAGCCTGAGCCCGCGCATGTGCGTCAGCGAGATCGTTGGCGAAGGCCTGCGTATCCACAAGATGGGCACGCCCGCCGAACGAGAAGCGGCGATTATCGCGGCGCTCAAGGAGGTGGGCCTGGACCCCGAATCCCGGCATCGCTACCCCCATGAATTCTCCGGCGGCCAGCGCCAACGCATCGCCATTGCCCGAGCGCTGGTGCTCAAGCCGCGCCTGATCCTGCTGGACGAACCCACCTCGGCCCTGGACCGCACGGTACAACGCCAGGTGGTAGAGTTGCTGCGCGGCTTGCAGGCCAAGTACAACCTGACCTACCTGTTTATCAGCCATGATCTGGCGGTGGTTAAGGCGCTGAGTCACCAATTGATGGTGGTCAAGCAAGGCCAGGTGGTGGAGCAAGGCGATGCCCAGGCTATTTTTGCCGACCCGCAACATGCCTATACCCGGCAGTTGCTCAAGGCCGCTTTTTTGGTACCGGCCTGACGTAACGCGGGTGAAAATGCAGGAGAAATAACGCCATGTCGCTCAGCCCAATCGCCCGTCCCGCAGACACGCCGCGCTTCTGGCGCGACGAACGCCTGCCGTTCATCGAAGCCCGCAGCATCGCCGACGGGCGCAAGGTCACCTATACCCGACACGCCCATGAGCATTTTTCCATCGGCGCGATCACCACGGGCTGCAGCTATTACCACTACGGCGCGCACACCTTCGAAATCAGCGCCGGCACCGTGGTGCTGATGAACCCAGGCGATGTGCATGCGTGCAACCCCATCCATGACCAGCCCTGGTCCTACCACATGCTGTACCTCGACACGCCCTGGCTGACCGACCTGCAATACCAGCTGGGGTTCAGTACCGACCAGGGCTACCGGCCATTCGACACACCCCATACTCGCGACACCGGGCTGTACCACGGCTTGCTCGACCTGTACCGCACGCTAGTGGATGAACAGGCCGAACTGCTGCAAAAACAGAGCACGCTGGTGAGTTACTTCACCGAGGTGCAACAGCGCCTGAATCCTTCGTTGACGCCGGTACGCGAGGTCAACCACAAACTGGAACGCGCCGCCGACTACATCCGCGCCCACTGCACGCAGGCCTTGAAACTCGAAGACATCTGCCAGGCCGCCGAGCTGTCGCCGTCTTATCTGATCCGCGCATTCAAGCACTATTACGGCTTGACGCCCCACGCCTTCATGGTCAACCGCCGCATCCAGTTCGCCCGCAGCCAACTGCGCAATGGCGCACTGATTGCCGACGTCGCCCTGGCCGCGGGCTTTGCCGACCAGGCACACTTCCAGCGCACCTTCAAACAACACTTCGCGGCCACGCCGGGGCAATACCGCGAGAACCTCAAGCCATCAGCAAATAACCCACACTGGCCACCAGCAACGCGGCCATTGAGCGGTTAAACAGCCGCACACCTTTGGGGTTGTTCAAGTAGCGGCGCAAAAACGTCCCCGCATACGCCCAGCACGCCACCGACAGGTAGCAGATCACCAGGTAAAGCGCGGCAAACAACCACACCTGCGCCGCATCGCCATCGGCCACGAACAACCCCATGCCTGCCACACACGCCAGCCAGGCTTTCGGGTTGAGCCACTGCATGATCGCGCCATACAACATCGACGGCGCGGTGTGCGCACCGTCAGCGTCCAGCCGCCCATCATCCACCGCCAGCTTCCAAGCCATATACAACAAAAACGCCACGCCGCCCCAGCGGATCAATTGAATCAGGATCGGCCAGCGCACCAATACTTCATGCAACCCCAGGCCGATCAACACCAATAACAAGGTAAAACCCACGGCGGCGCCGAAGACATGTTTCTGGCTGGCGACGAAACCAAAACGTGCGCCAGAACTTAAAGCGACCACATTCACCGGTCCCGGCGTGATGGACGTGGCCAGGGCAAAGGCGGCCATGGAGAGAATCAAGCTCATTGCAGTTCCTTTTGTGATCCCAAACGAGGTTTAGATCACGGTACCGCGCAGGGACACGAGGGTATTGAAGAAAATGCCCCTGGGTACTTCAGAAACGGACGCTGATCTGATTAGTGCCCCCGCGATCAACTGTGGGAGCTGGCTTGCCTGCGATGGCGGCCGTTCAATCGACAGAGATGTCGAATGTGCCGCCCACAGGTAACCACGATGCGAAGCGAGCCGCTCTTGATCTTGATCTTGATCTGCTTTTGATCTTGATCTCAGGCGCCCCGTTAAACCACGCTGGCCGAACGCAGGCTTGAATTCGTGGGTAACCCGGCAGGACGCCGGGTTAGCCGCCCCGCGCCATGGATGGCGCGTGGCGGCGGCCCACGGATTCAAGCCTGTGTTCGGGCACACCGAGCCTAAGCGAGGTGCCGAGTGGTGGGGCAAGAGCGCTTTGGTTACTTTCGCGCTTTTCGAAAGTGACCCGCCGTCAGGGCGGAACCCTAAGTAGCCGTTACCGCAGGAATGGATATGTACACAATCCAGCTGTGTTGGCTGTCAGGCCGCTATCGCAGGCAAGCCAGCTCCCACAGTTGGATCGCGGAGGCGTCAGGTAGATAGCCATCGGCTGGCACGCCGCCATCGCCGCGATACGGCGACCCAACAAGCCAGCTTTCATAGTGGGATCCAGGGCATCTCTCAGCGCTGGGTGGGAATACGAATATCGCCCCTCCGACATTGGCTCTTCACACTGCGCGGGCAACCGGCAAACGCGAGATCCTTGGTCAGGCACACCCGCACTTCCGACAGCACCTTGCCCTTGCAGATCACCGCCATACCGTGGTTGCCCATGCGTGGGTTGCTTTCGCGAAACAGCGCCTCGATCTCGTGGGCCTGCAATGACGGCGGCGTATTGAACGGCTGCAGTTGCTGCGGAATGGCAACCGCACCGAGCGCCACATCGGTCTTCTCCAGATACTCCAACGGCTCCAGCCCACTGCAGGTGCCATGCTTGGCCCATTCATGCTTGAGCAGCGTGCGGGTGGGAAACAGCGCCGCGCCCTTGTCCATTTCTGCCTCGCTCAAGCGCGTCTGCGGTGTGCAGGACGCAGGCCACCCTCCTCGCGCGTATTGCGGCCACAAACCATGCAGCACAAAGCCGTAGCCTTTACCTGAGCATTGCTCGTTGCCTGGGTGCGTGAGGCAAAACGTGGGTGACCACGAGAGCGATAGCACATAGAAATCAAACTCACCCGCCTGCCCTTGGCTGCGTGGCGCCGCCGTTACCGCGGTGGCCATCAGCAGCCACACCACCATCCAGTATTTCATCCCGGTATTCCTTTAAAAGAGTAAAGCCTTACGCTATCGCCACGCCTAGGGATGCTGGGAGTAACGGTGTAACACCTTGTCCAGGATGATATCGGTCTTCAGCGCTTCGATGCCCAGCGACGGATGCTCGGCCTGGCCACGAATATGCGCGTTCATGTTCATGACATGGTGCCATTGAATATGGATGTGACACGGCACGTCCAACACCTCGGTGGTCTCGCCTTCAAGACGCAGCGGCTGGTCCTCGAACACCGAAAACTGAATACGACCGCGACTGCCGATCAGTTCGACCCGGTCTTCGCGTCGGTCCGCCACAAAATTCCAGCAGCCCATGCCCAATGCACCGCTGGCAAATGTCCAGCAGGCCGTCACGGCATCTTCTGCCGCGTAGCGCCCAGCCTGTCGCGCCGAAAAGCCTGAGACCTCGACGATGTCCCCGGCCAGGTACTGGAACAGGTCGAACCCATGGCTCGCCAGGTCGGCAAAGTAACCGCCACCGGCAATGGCCGGATCGGTGCGCCAATTGGTGGCGTCGGAGTCTGTTACGGCAGCGGGTTTGCACAAGGTCCAGGTCAGGTGGCGCAACTCACCGATACGGCCTTCCTGCAGCCAGGTGCGCACTTGCTGGAAGCGTGGCAATGAACGCCGGTAGTAGGAGACAAACAGGTGCAGCCCGGCGCGCTCGAATGTGCGCTGCATCAACGCGCTCTGTTCAGCATTCAGCGACATCGGCTTTTCGACGCAACAATGTTTGCCCGCCGCGGCCACTCTCAGGGCGTACTCAAGGTGACTGGCGGGCGGAGTGGCGATGTAGACCGCATCCACCTCGGGGTCATCGATCAAGGCCTGGGCATCGGTATAGCAACGAGCAATGCCATGGCGCGCCGCATAATCGCGCACCGCCTCGGCACGCCGCCCCATCACGGCGACCAATGCCGAACCTGGCGCTTTATAGAAAGCCGGTCCACTCTTCAATTCAGTGACACTGCCACAGCCGATCATGCCCCAGCGTATGGTCTTCATCTAATGTCCTCGGTCGTATTCGTCAATCGGGCAGTATCCACATACCGGCCCTGGCGCGCCATAACCACTTAGCATGACATTTGCATTACACTTTTATGACATTCATCCGGCGCGGGGGCACATCCGATGAAAATTAGGGCGACTGTCATTTGCGAACATGAGGGGCACATCCTCTTCGTGCGTAAAGCCAGATCAAAATGGGCATTGCCCGGCGGGAAAGTAGAAGCGCACGAGCGCCCGGTAGGCGCGGCGGAACGCGAGCTGGAAGAGGAAACCGGTTTAAACGTGGACGGCTTGCTGTACCTGCAGGAGCTCAAGGCCCGCGACACCGTCCACCATGTGTTCGAGGCCTCGGTGGTCAATATCGACGAGGCACGGCCGTGCAACGAGATTGTCGATTGCCAGTGGTATGCCTACAGCGCCCTGGATGAGCTGGACACCACGGACGCCACCCGCCACATCGTCAAATCCTTCCTGCGGCGCCTCTGACGCGCTGGACGGCCGCTAACCTACCGCAGCAAACCCACGGCGCCCGGCCTTTATCTCGGCACGCAACTCACCAATCAGGTTGGAGATGGCACGGATGCTGTCCAGGCCCTCGGGCGATACACGGGTCAACAGCAAGTCGACACGACCGGACGTGGGCTCGAACACGCTGATGCGCAGCGAGCCGTCGCTGTTGAGGCAGCACTCGCACGCAAGCGGCAGGAAGCCTGAGGCCATGATGCGGTTGAATTCGGTGATGGAAATCATGATCAGCCCCCCGTCCCTGGGTTCTACCCGATTGAGGTGATGCAAGCAGCATAGATAAGGTTTTGCCGGCCGCCGGACAATTAATGCAAAAGTGTTAGCCAGCCCTCACTTTGTAGGGCGTCACCGGCCATGAACGACAGGCCGAGATTAAATCGCGGGCAAAAAAAATCCCAAGTAGCTGATGGAAACTTGGGATTTAAAAATGCATAAACCGTGGGAGGTGAACGCCCGGCTATAGTAGCGATTGTAAAAACATGTAACAAGATTATTTTAATCCTTTCGTCGGATTGAAAGCGTCGTAAGTCATTCAATAACCACATGTTTTTTAAGGTGGAATGCAGTACTCGTGCTACTTTTTGGTGCAAGTAACGACAGTAAGTCCCTGTAGAAAAAATGGTTATCAATCGGGCGCAGCGCTTTCAATTAACTGTTCACTTAACTGCTTGCATGTTTCTTGAAGGGCCTCACGACTGGAAGCTGTGGCGCCCACCACGGCCTCCAGATGACGACACAGCGTCAGGCGTTCAGCCGCCTCTTCGCGCTGGCGGTCGACCTTGGCGTTGAGTTGAATGAAATAGAACCCCAGCAGCACGGCGACGCCAAGCACACCCACCGCGAGGTAGCGCAAGCTGTTGGATGATGGAGGCTCCGGGGCATTCATGGCCTTATGGCGCCCTGCGCTTTTCATAACGAACGTCATCACCATCGACAGGCCCCACAACGGACCAGCCGCAAGGTGCTGCGCGCAACGTATCGCTCAATACCTGCGGGGTAATCCCCAGGCCAGCCATCTGTTCAAGGCTCAGGTGGTTTTGCACTACCGAGGTGCGAATCGCGCACAGCGTGTCGACGTCATCAGGTGTCGCCGTTCGAATCAGCACTTGCATACCCGCCTCCATCAAGAAGTGCGCAATTGTATGCAAATACTCACACGGGGTTTGTCGTGGATTTGTAAAGGCCCCACGGCTGGTGCGGGCTACGGATTACTTGCGCGCGACCTTGTAGCGCAGGCAATCCTGGTAAAAGCTTTGACGAATCGCCTCGGGCTTGAGCCTTGAGCGGCTGTCATAGGTCTGCTCGGTGATGCCCATGGCCATCATGCGCATCCACGATTTGCTGAACTTGAGGGTCTGGATCTTCTGCCGGGCCGCGTATAGCGAAACGCCGGATAACTTTAGCTCCTGGGCCCTGGCGGCCGTGCCTGCGCCCCAACTGCACATGTACTTGTCACCCTCGCGCAATTCCCTGGCCTGCGCGACAGTCGCGCCGCCGGCCAGGGAGCAGGCAATCAGCATCATTCCCACAGAGCGCATTTGCATCCTCACCTAACCACCTGAAAATAAAAGTGATTTTGGCGAGGATTTTGTTACAAAGGGGCCATTAAATTGCCTTACTGCGCAAAGCGACTCGTGGATGCTTCCTATCAAGGCTTGAGTTCGAAGAGCGCCGGCATCGGTGGCCACTGCGAAGGCACTTTACGAAAGCGGCTGAACCCGGCTGCCTCAGCCATCTGGCGGGCACGCTTCTCGCCCATGAATGCCCCCAGCCCTGCCCCACCATGGGACAGCGAACAGGTCATGCAATAGAGCGTGCTCTGCGGGTACATGACGCGCCCGAACAAGTTCATGTTCTCGTGCAGTTCTTCGGACAGGTTGAGCTCCACCATCAGGTAGGTACCGTCTTCGGCCGTGGCGGCGCGCAAATCTTTGAGCATCTGCTGAGGGTCGGTGGCATCGTGGATCACCACAAAGGTGGTCACGAAGTCGAATTGCTGGCCGCGCAAGGCATCGGAGTCGTTCACCTCGAATTGCACCCGGTCACCCACGCCAGCCGCCTCGGCGTTGGCCCGCGCCAACTCGATGGAAGGCAGGTGGAAATCGCAGCCGACAATGCGCGCCTCGGGGTAGGCCTTGGCCATGGTGATCGCTGCAAGGCCCGCACCGCAGCCGAAATCCAGCACACTGCCGCCGGTCTTGAGCTTCTCTTCGACGCCGTCCAGGGATGGAATCCAGTGCTGGACCAGGTAGTGCTTGTACCAGGGCATGGTCATGCGCTCCATGCCTTTCCAGGTTTCCAGCGGGAACGCCTCTTCAGCGCAACCACCACCATGGCGGAAGGCCTCGATGACCTTGGGCGCCATGCTCACGAACGGCACGCTCAGCTGGATAATGCCACCGGCAAAATACGGCGAGTCTTCATCGGCCAGCACCGGCACAAACTCGGCGGGCATTTGGTAACGGCGGGTTTGCGCGTCGTAGGTCACATAATTGCCGGTGGCCATGCTGCCCAGCCATTCGCGCAAGTAACGTGCGTTGTAGCCGGTCTTGTGCGCCAACTCTTCCAGGGTCACCGCCTGGCCGTCGGCCAAAGCCTTGAACAAACCGAGCTGGTCGCCGATGTAGAGCATGGCGCCGCGCAGCGTGTTGCCGTAATCCTCCATGATGCGCGCCGAAAACTGCTGGACCTTGGCTTTATCAACTTCCATAACGTTGGACATCTGTCGCTCCTTGATGAATTTGCGAATCTGTTCAGAGATCAATGGTTAGTGGCCAGCGAGTTTGGCCAGCACGTTGTCAACGATGCGCCCGGACATGCCCAGGTGCGTACGGGGCTCGAACAGCCGGGCCAGGGCGCCGTCATTCATGACCGCAAGCACCCGCGCATCGGCCTCGATTGCCTCGCGGATCGACACGTGATTGCGCTGGCTGGCCTGGGATACTTCGAAGATGATCTGGTAGGCGCTGCTCTTGCCCAGCTTGCGCGCCATTTCGAACACCACCGCTTCGGTGCAGATGGCATCGCCATAGGCCTGGGCGGTGCCTTCCATCTTCTGCACATTCACGGTGAGCCCATCGATGGTCTCGGTCAGAATCGAGAGCGCCATCAGCGCATAGTGGGAGACGTCCGCGACCGCGCACCACTCCAAGCGCGTACCGCGGTAATCGCGCTCATGCTCAAGAATCATCGCGTCCAGCGCGAGCATGACCTGGGCCTTGGCCAGCCGTGCCAACACCACCACCTGCTCGCAGCCTTCGGGGTTGCGTTTGTGCGGCATGGTGCTGCTGCCGATCTGCTGGTCGCTCCAGCCCACTTCCACTTCAGCGATTTCCCAACGATTGAGCGTACGGATTTCATCGGCTACGCGGGCCAGCGAGGCGGTGACCATGGCCAGGGTGCTGACGAACTCCGCAACGCGGTCACGGGACACATGCCAGCCTGTCAGGGGCACTTGCAGCGACAACCGCTGGGCAAAACGCTCCAGCATCGGCATGGCGTCCGGGCCGAACGCCGCCATGGTGCCGACCCCGCCGAACAGTTGCACCACCAGTACACGCTGGCGGGCTTCGGCCAAGCGCTGCCGGTGGCGCAACAGCTCATCGATCCAGCCGGCGACCTTCAGCCCGAAGGTGGTCGGCAAAGCGGGAATCGAGTGGGTCCTGGCGACCATCAGCGAGTCACGGTGCGCATCGGCCAGGGTCGACAACTTGCCCAGCAAAGTCTCCAGGGCCTGATCCATCGCATCAAGCACATCGCGCATCTCCAGGGATTGGGCGGTGTCCTGGATGTCTTGGGTGGTAGCGCCGTAATGCACGTATTCACGGGCACTGGGGCTACAATTTTTTTGCAGGGCGCTCAGCAATGGCATCAGCGAATGCCCAGTGGCAGCCACGCCCTCGGCCAGTTGGCGCACATTGATGCCCGATAGCAACGCGGCCTTTTCGATCTCCAGGGCCGCCTCGCGCGGGATGATGTTGACATCGGCCTGGGCCATGGCCAGCGCAGCTTCCACGTCCAGCCAACGTTGCAGGCGACAATGACTGCAGAAGATCTTGCGGCTCTGCGGGCCGGCATAACCCGAACCGTGGGTTTTCGAATCGAGGATGTGGCTGTGTTCGTGGCGGCATTGCTCGCCGTCATGATCAAAGCCCGGGTGGTCCGAACGTGCGGTGCAAGACGCACGGGCTGTCTTTTCCAATGTTTGCGCATCCATCACATACCCTCCGTAGCGTACAGGGACTGACTGGTATTGCCTTGGGTTGCCATCACTGCTTCAGCGCCATCGCCTGAAGCGCGAGGTCGTGCTTTAGTTGCCACCAGATCGACCATCTCGGCCGCCAGCCCTGTGTAGGCTGTCGGGTCAAGCAAGTCATCGAGCGTTTGCGCGCTGAAACAACCGCGCAGCCGAGGGTCGCCAAGCAGCGCGTCGCGAAAGCAAACGCCCGCGTCCTGGGCCTGCAGGGCGATGTCGTGCACCAGATGATGGGCCGTCTGCTTGCCACACCGAGGCGCCAGCGCAAGCATCACGCGCTCCGACAGGATCAGCCCGCCCAGCAAGTCCAGGTTGCTGCGCATGCGCGCTTCACGCACCTGCAGCCCAGCCTGCAGCAAGCCTTCCATACGAGCGAGCAACGCACCGGCGTAAATGAACAGCTCGGGTAAGGCCGCCCATTCGATGCGCCAGGTGGTGCCGTCACGCTCGTGCATCTGGAAAGCGGCGTCGGTCAGCGCAACCATCTGCGCGCGCACCAGCCGCGACAGCGCGCTGATCAGGTCCACCGTCGATGGGTTTTGCTTGTGGGGCATGGTGCTACTCCCCACTTGCCCTGCTCGCCGCCCCTCGCGCACTTCGTCGATCTCGGTGCGCTGCAGGTGGTAGATCTCATTGGCGACACGGCCCAACGTCGCCGACGCCTGCACCAGCAACCACGCTGCTTCCAGGATTCGGTCGCGGGCGCTGTGCCAACTGCTCAACGGTGCCGACAGGCCGAGGCTTTCCAGGGTACGGCGCTGCACTTCCAAACCCTGCGGGCCAAGCCCGGCCAGGGTGCCCACGGCGCCGGTCAGGTTGCCGACCATCACCCGGGCGTAGGCTTCTTCAAAGCGTTCAAGGTGTCGATCAATCTCATCGACCCACACCGCCACCTTGTAGCCGAACGTGGTGGGCAATGCGTGTTGACCATGGGTCCTGGCAACCATCGGCGTGTGCTTATGGCGCAGGGCGAGCGTGAGCAGATGCCCGCGGATCCCGCGCAAGCGCTGCACCACCAGGCCCCAGGCATCGCGGATTTGCAGGATCAGCCCGGTGTCGAGGATGTCCTGGGTGGTCACGCCGTAATGCACGTATTCGCCCAGCCCATCGGCGCATAACCCCTGCAATGCGCGCAGGGTCGGCACCAGGATGTGCCCGGTTTCCAGGCCTTCGCGCCCCAACGCGTCGAGGTCCAGCAGTTCCACGCTGGCTACCCGGGCAATCTCCCGGGCGGCCTCGTGGGGGATGAGGCCCATCTGCGCCTGGGTCGCCGCCAGCGCTGTTTCAACATCGAGCCACTTCTGCACCTGATTGGCATCAGAGAAGATCGCAGCAAATTCCGGGGACGAGTAAGCGCCCCCGTGGATACGGGATTCAGTGATATGACTTGGCATGTCGAGTTACTCGGGTTGTCCAGGGAGGGCTACTTCACGCGCTGTACTTCTTCCCAGACTGCATCGTAGTAAGCCCGCTCCAGCCGGAAGTGCTCGGCCAAAGACGTCAGGAACGCGTTCTGGAACCCGAGGTCCGGAATACGCCGTGAGATCAGTGCCCATTCACGCTTGGCCCGCGGCGGCACCAGGCTGATATGCACTTCGTAGTACTCCGCATCATCCTGGCTCAAGCCCGCGTTGCGCAGGGCGTTGTACAGCTTGCCGTGGTTGCCCGGCACCACCAGTTCGGTGATGTAGAACACCGCCAGGCCCCAGCCGACATCGGGGTTGCGGAAACAGCGTGCGCGGTTGTTGAGGTAGGCGATTTCCTCGGGCATCGTCGAGAGCGCCTCGAAATCGGCATTCAGGCCCACGGCGGCAAGCAGCTTGGCCAACAGGCGGGGGTGGGAGCGCCGCTCGTCTTCTTCGCCCAACTCGCCGTAGAGATAACGCGCCAGGGCGGCCGCTTCGTCCACGTCGGTCAGGTTGACCAGCAGGTCGGCGGCATCCCGGTACAAGCGGTACGTGCGGAACCACTGGTGACGCAGAAACACCTGCAATTGCGCGCGAGAGGCTTTGCCTTCAAACACATACTGCGACATCGGATGGTTTTCCCGCGACTGCGCGGCAATCTGCTCTTCCAGGCGTTGCTGGAAACCAGCCTCGGACAACGGTGATGCCAGGTCGGCTGACGGCATGAAACGCTCTTGCACGCTATAGACGGCATTGGCCAGCCAGCGCCGGGTCGAGGCGGTGGCCACGTCATCGCTCAGCGACAGGATGTACAGCAATTGCTGGCACTGCGCTGCATTCGCGGCGTCGCCACGTTGGCCGGTCTCGCACAGGGCGCGCAGCATATTGGCGGCAATTTCGATGCGATTGAACGTCGCGTCCGGCTTCAAGGCTTCCGCCAACAGACGGGCTTCGGCCGTGTGAATATTCTGCAATTGCGGCAGGGAAAAATTATGCGGGCTCATCATGTGCTCCATTATTTTTGTTTTCGGATCGCAGGTCGTTCAGGCAGACAGGCGTTGGGCCTGCATCTGCTGCCACAGGCTGTCGAAGTAGGCTTTGTTGATTTCGAAGTGGCGCTTGAGTGCGCGCATGAACGTGCGCTGAAAGCCCTCCTCGCTGGCGAACTTGGCAATCAGTGCCCACATTTCCTCGGTGTCGATCTCATCCTGGGTGCCATGCAAGCGGTGGAATTCGCTGGGCTGCTCTGGAACGTCGAGGCGCTGCAACAGCTCGTAGATGCGCCGATGGTTGACGCAACTGACAGACTCCACCGCATACAGCAGCGCAAGGCCCCAGGCGACATCCGTGTGGCGCACACAGCGAATGCGATTATTCAGGTAGGCCTTTTCCAGCGGATGCAGCGCGGGGAAGTCGATGGCCAGCGGAATATCGAAATACTCCATCAGATGGGCGAGCATCGCCGGGTGCGAACGCTCCGGTGTCTCAGCCCCTGCTTCGCCGTACAGGTTGCGGTAAAACACCGAGGCGTCCTCGATGGCTTCGAAGCGAAAGGCCAGTTCGGCCAGCAGGCTGTAGAAGTTGTAGGAACGGGTCCAGTGATGCTCCAGGAAGAAGCGCACATCCTGCACCGGCGGCGTACCTTGGAACAGGTGTACCGACATCGGGTGGTTGACCCGGCTACGTGCGGCGATTTCAGCGTCGACCTGTTGACGGAACTCCTCCACCGGCAACGCGGTGAAGCCCGGCACGTCGGCGGCGAACTCATCTTCGACGCGGTAGACCTCGCTGGCCATCCAGCGCCGGGTCGGCTCGGTGCGCGGGTCACCTGGAATGTGCAATTGCAGCAAGGCTGACTGATAGTGCGCGTAGGCGCCAGCGTCTCCCGCCAGGCCTTGTCGAGTCAGTGCGAGCAGCGCTTCCAGCGCGCGGGTGACCTGGGTGTAGTTGGCGCCGGGTTCCAAGGCATTCGTCATCAGCCGCGAGGCGGTGGTGAACAGATCGGAATCCGAGCGTTGTTGCAGGGTAGCAGTATCCATTGATAACCCCTGAATCTTGTTTTTGTGGTTGGACATACTCGGAAAAAAGCCTAAAGGTTCCCGTAGTGGCAAGGTCAACACCTGTAGGAAAATTCTTTCAAGGCTTAGCGATGGGAGGTGATGGCGTCAGGGCGGAGCCCTAAGTAGCCGTTACCGCAAGAATGGATATGTACACGATCCAACTGTATCGGCTGTCAGGCCGTCTTCGTAGGCAAGCCAGCTCCTACATCTAGATCGCGGTGCGTCAGTTAGATCAGCGTCGGCTGTCAGTCCGTCACGGGAGCAAGCTCCCTCGCCACAGGTCCAGCGTCGCACCAAAGTTGTGTAGTTACCTATGGCCGTCGCCGGCGAGCCAGCGCCCACAGTTGGATCGGGGTGCCAGGTAGAGAGGGTCGGTCATCAGACCAACGCCCTGCGCTCAAGCACAAAGCGCGGCAACTGATCCCCAGGCAGTGCCCTGCTGAAATACCAGCCCTGGATAAACAATTCAGGCCCGTTACTCAAGAACGCCAATTGCTCAGCCGTCTCGACCCCTTCCACTACCACGCCCAGGTCCAGGGCCTCGCAGAAGCGCAACATACCGGTGAGCACCTGGGCGCCTTTAGGGTCGTGCTGGGCAACCACAAAACTGCGGTCGATCTTGATGAAATCCACAGGAAACTGGTGCAGATAGCTCAACGCAGAAAACCCAGTGCCAAAATCATCCAGATAGACCTTGGCCCCCATGGCTTGCAACTTCTGGATGGTCTGGCGGGTGGCCGGGATGTCGCTGACCAGTGCGTCTTCGGTAATTTCCACTGAAACTTGCCCACGGGCCTGGCCCAGAATTTCCACCAGGCGGTCGCCATAGGCGGCATCCTTTAGTGTGGTGCTGGAAATATTGATGGTCATCGGCAGTTCAAAACCCACCTTCTGCCATTTCTGATACTGGCGCACGGCCTGGGATGCCACCCACACATCCACGTCCGGCATCAGCCTGGCGTGCGCCAGCCATTGCAGGAACTCCCACGGCGAATGCACCGTGCCCTGGCTGTCCCGGGCGCGCATCAGCGCCTCGCACCCGGTGCATAAACCGGTGCGGGTGGAGACCTGGGGTTGAAACTCAAGATAGAACTCGTAATCGCTGATCTGCTGGATGCGGTTCAACTCAGCCGCCTGGCGGGCCAATGTCTGGTGGGTGGCCAGCACCGGGTCGAACTCTAGCAGACGGCCTTTTTCCTCAAGGCCGCGGAACGTCATGTCCAAAGATTTGAGATACACCGTGCTGCCATCGCTGGACTGGCGATGAATCGCTCTCACGTAGGGCGCATACACCAGCGTCCCGGCCCCCAGCAGAACGATCTGCAACACCACCGCCGCCACGTCGCCGTGGGTGCTGAGGTATGCATTGAGCAGCACCGGGGCGGTAAACGGCACGCTGGCCACCGCCGGCGATACCCAGCCCAGTTGCACCACCATCAACGCCACCATCGCGTTGAACGCCGGTACCAGTAGAAACGGTATAAACAGGCGCGGGTTGAGGATGATCGGCAAACCGAACAACAGCACCTCGCTCACATTGAATAACGACAACGGCAAACTCGCCACCGCCAGCAAGCGCATGGACTGGCTTTTGGAAAACAGCAGGATCGCCAGCAGCAGGCATAAGGTTGCCCCCGAACCACCGATAAACGCAAAACTGCCCAGCAAGCCGTTATTGAGCAAGTACAGCACCGGCTCCCCCGCCGCCAAGGCTGCGCCATTGAGCGCTACGGCTTGGTCCAGGGCATCGAATAGCGGCTGCATGGCATACACGCCGTGAATGCCGAAGAACCACAGCAGCGAATTCATCAGTGTCACAAACAACCCGCTGCCGTAAGGCGTCTGCAACGCATCAAGCACCTGCGGCCCCTGGATTTGCGCCACATGGGGGATCAACAGCAGCAACGACAACACCGTCACCAACGACAAGGCCGTGAGTGCGCCGGGTATCACCATGTTGATGGTGCCCTTGAGGTTATGGCCGACCAGATCCTGGTTGACCAGGCGTGTCCAGCGAAAGCGGTGCAGCCAGGCAATGGCCGGCACGTTGATCAAGGGCGAAGCAATGGCAATAAACAGGAGGAATGTGGCCGAAGCACGCGGGTACTCACGCAGCACGAAGGTGGCGACCACCACATGGGCCAGGCACAGAAAGGCAACCGGCAGCTGTGGCAGACGGTGTTGAATCGCCAACATATAACCGATGGAGGCCGCGACCAGCAGTGGGATCACCGAACTGATCTGTTTATGCAACCCCGCCAGGAAACTCACCACTTGGGGATCGAACCCCAGCGCCAGGGCGCACTCGGACAGAATCAGGAAGCCGGCGGACACCAACAGGCACGGCAGAATCCACAGCAGCCCCTCACGAATTGCACGCAACGACTCCGTGCTGGCCAGGACCGCCAGGCGCTGAGTCAGGAAAAGTTTGAACAGGGTGTGCGCCATGGGCCGTCCTCTGCCTGTCACCGACTGCCGCTGAAGATCAGCGGCCGGAAACACCGCTAACGCTACACGCCCTGATAGCCGAAGCGAAAGCCTTTATCCCCTTCCCAGCCCGGCTTTTTACCAGTGAATGCCGGGCTGCCAGGATAATTCCCTACAGATTTAACGAACTTTCTGACCTGAATCATCCCCTAAGGCTGTCTGAGTCGGTATCATCCGCACGGTTTGTGCGTGTTAAACGATGTTACAACCTGTCTGATAATGGGTACGCACTCAGGGAATCTTGCCTGGAACGACAACAGGCCAAAGGAGAGAACCTCACTATGCAAGACAAGCGCTCAAGTAACATGCGTCCTCTATTCGTCACCATTGTGCTGTGGTTGTGCAGCGTGGTGTTGCTGTTTGTGATCAAGAACGTCATTGAATTGTTTACCGGGCCTGTGGCTGAAACCTGGGTAGACCTGACGCTGGTGCTGATCGCCTACCTGATGTTTTTCTTGCTGGCGCCGTTGCAGAACTGGATGCGACGCAGGTCGCGCAAGCGTGCCCGCCATCACCTCAACGCACGCACGTCCGATGGCAGCTCTCATCCTTCGCGTTAAGGTGTCTACCTGTGTCGGCACCTAACGATACTTATCAGCTTGCACTGGACAGGTTCCTGCGCGAACAACCGCAGGTCGCTGCCGAGTTGGACAGTCTTAACCCGCTGGTAGCCCAGGCCAGGGGCGAAACCCTGGCGCAGTATCGCGCCGAACGCCTGCATGAGGCCTTCGAGGCACACGCTGAACAGCAACAGCTGTTCGCCTGGGAATTGACCCTCAAGCTGACGGCCGATTCCACCGAAGCCTTCGAGGCCCAGCGCCGTGAAGTGCATAAAGAAGTCGCACAGATGGCGGGCATGGAATGGCTGGAGTACTGCCAGTTGCACGGCTTGGCCGTTTGACCTCTACCCTACAAGCGCCAGCGTGGCCGATTGCGCCCCATGACTTGGCGCAACTCGGCGACCGTTATGCTTCGGTGCTGCGGGTCCACCGCCAGCGCAGCCTGTAATGCCGCCCAGCAATGCCTGGGCAACTGCGCAGGCCGGGACAGCCGGTCCATTGCGCAGCGTTCGCCAACGCGCTTGCCATGGGCCAGTTCGTATAGGATGCAGGCCACGCCGTACAAGTCGGCGGCCGCGGTCAACGCCCCGCCGGCCAACAGTTCCGGGGCTGCGTAGGCAGGTGTCCAGGCATTGAAACGACTGCGGCTGACACTCGGCAAACCCACCCCAGCCTGCCCGGCGGCATGGCCCAGCCCAAAGTCGAACAAGCGCACGCCCTCCTCGCCCACCATGACATTGGCTGGTTTGACGTCACCGTGCAGCACGTTTTGCTGGTGGGTGTAGACCAAGGCATCCAGCAACTGCAAGGCGATGGGTTGCAGTTCGCGCCAGGGCAACCCATAAGGGCATTCCAGCAGCAGACGGTCCAGGGTCAGCCCCTGCAACAACTCCATGGTGAAGAACGCGACCTGGCTGTGTGTGTCGACTTCGAACGAGAACGTCCGTACCACGCGGTCGTGCCGAAGGCTGCGGGTCAACGCAAACTCGTTGTACAACAACACATGCGCATCGGGACATTGGGAAATGGATTCGTCCACCAGCTTGAGCGCCACGTTCGAACAGCGCTCGCCTAATTGCTCGTGCAGCAGGTCGCGCGCACGGTACACAACGCCCATACCCCCTCTGCCCAACACATGCTCAAGGTGATAACGCCCAACCAGCAGGCGCAAGGCTTGTGGGGACGCGCTCAAGGCTGCACGACAACCGCAGTCAGGTCGTCGTGTACCGGCCTGCGCAACGCCCCTGCAAATAGCCGATCCACCGCCTGCTGGGGCGTTTGCATACTCAACGCCCGTCCCAGGTCCACATGGCTGAGGGCCTGATACAAACCATCACTGCATAATAAAAATACATCCCCTGGGCGGGTACTGAGTTCCAATGCCTCAAGGTGCAACCGCGAACCCGCGCCCACGGCTCGGGTCAAGGCCCTGGCATCGGGGTAGGCCTGGGCTTGCGCGACGCTGAGGTGACGTTCGTCCATGAGCCGCTGCAGCAACGAATGGTCCTTCGACAATTGGTAGAGACTCTGCCCGCGCCATAGATAGCAGCGACTGTCCCCCGCCCAGAGACAAGCCGCCCGGCCTTTCTCCAGCAGCAGTGCAACTACGGTACTGCCCATCGTCGCGTCACCAGGTGCGCCAGGTTCTGTCCATGCACGCCTCAACCCTTGGTTGACGCCTTGCAAACAGCTGCGAACGGCCTGGATACGCTGATCAAGGTTGCCCTGAGCCGACACGGCTGCCAACTGCCTGACCACCCATTGGCTGGCGACATCCCCGTTGCGATACCCGCCCATGCCGTCCGCAACCGCCCAGCAGCTGCGGCGCGGGTCGTCCAGGAATGCATCCTCGTTGCGCAGCCGCGCCTGCCCCTGCTGCGTACGACCAGCGCTGCGCCAGGGGGCTGCCATCCTCACAGTTGCTCCGGCAAGCGAAAGGTGCGCCATGTATCCACATCAAACGGGACAGGCGTGCGTTGGCTGGTCAGCAGGTAATTGACGCGCAGGCCGGCGAGGTCTGCCTTGAAAACCTGAGCATTTTGCCCACTGGCGGGCTCTCTCTGCAGCTGATCCAGGAACCGGAACAGTGACCAAGCCCCTGTGTTCTTCTCGATTCCCGAGGGTCGCTGCTCAGTGCCTTTCTCCAGGACGAGACTGCTGCGCCCATTCTCTGCATCGGTGGGCCAACGGAACGCCACGGGTACGATGGGACCGTGGCGATACTCCAATTGCTGGTCACCCACGCGCAGAATCGCACGACTGATCGATGGGTCCAGGCTGTAGGGCGCCACGGTAAACCGCACAGATAACTCCTCCGTGTCCTCGGTAAAAAAACCGCGGCGTATGGCCTGGGTTTTTGTCAATTGCTCCAACAGCGAACGCGAAACCGGCAAGCTCTGGCCATCCAGCCCACGCAATCGGTAGCGAGTGCCGTCGACACTGATAAAAGGCCGCAGGTAGTTCTCATAAAAGCGCGCCATCACCCCTCGTGGCTTGAAGAACTCCTGAAAATCATGAAGGGCTACGTCATTGCTCGCGTTGGCATGGAACGGGTAACGTCGTCCAATTGCCTTGGCGTAAGGGCTACGTACATCGCTCTGATAGCGTTGGTTGACGTGCACATAGGCCTGCTCCAGCAAATGCCGCCAACTCTCGTCGGCCAGGCCCTCAAGCCAGCCGGCAACGGGTAGCGGCAGACGCGCAGCGGCATCACGCAGACTACCCAGCACATCCTGCTGCCCCTCCATACGCTGCCGGGCACGCAGGAAGGCTGCCTGCTCGGGTGCGCTGTCACGGTTCAATGCCGTCAGTTGCAAGTGCAGTTCATCCAACTGACGCAAAGCCTGGGTCAACTCTGCTCCGGGGTTGTTCTGCTCATCCAGCAATTGATGCAAAGGCTCGAATTTTTGTTGCAGCGCCCGCCGCGCAGCATCAGCAAACGCCACTGGCCCAGCCACCAGCGCCGCCTTGGCCACGTCTGCAGGATGTTGCACTGCTTTATCGAGCAGCTCATGACCTGGCAGCAAACGCGTGTTTTCACGCAGCTGTTGCAACAACCGAATCAAAGGGGACTGGGCCGAAGTCAGGCTCATGAGCTGCTCGGCGTCCTGGCGTAGGCTGTCGGTCTCTTGCAGCGTGATACGGCCGAGAACATCGCTCCAGGCATCGGCATATTCACTGAAATAGCGCTGCTGCAATTGCGCCATCAGCCGACTCAGATCTTGATGGCCCAGGTCGGTACCCTCACCGAGCACCCAGTTATCCCGGGCAATGGTGTCAACCAACCGTGGACCCTGCGTCTCAAAGTACTGCAGATACCTTTTGGTATAGAAGCCCGGTACGGAGGGGGCGATACCAGCGAATACATTGCCCTCGGCCAGGCGCAAGGGTTCCAGGTCGCGGGCTTGTTCGCGCAGTACCCGATACACCACGTCGGCCAATGACTCGCCCCTCAGTGCTTCGCGAGCCTGAGCCACCCGTTCCTCGTTGAGCGGCCCGACAAACGGGCGCTCAAGCAGCCGCGCAAAGTGATCATTCAGGCGCTTCTGTGTCGACAGGTCCCCGGCAAAACGCTCCGACCAGAGTCTCGCCATATGTTGTGCCAGCCAAGCAGTCTCACGGCGCTCGCGCACGTTGAGCATCAAATACGCGCGCAGATTGTCCAATAGCCGGTCCCGATCTCCCAGGCTGGCATATACCTGCTCGTCCAGTTGGGCGGTTATCCAACGCAGCAATTGCTGGTGCAGTGCCTGCTCATAGGCGTGTTCGACACTGGGCCGACTCAGCTCGCCCTGATACAGCCCAGCGTGCTCGACCAGGCGCACATCTGCCGACCTGGGAAAAACCCGGGTCGCCGCCAGCCGCGTATCCAACAGCGCCAACAGCGCCGTGCTGTCATCGCTGGCTTGCGAGCCAAGCGGCGGGAGTGCTACCAGTGCAGCCAACTGCGCCAGTCGTTGATGGTTGACGGCATAACTGTGCCACCATAGCCCGCCGACACCGCCAATAACCAAGGCTACGGCCATCGCTTGCAACCCCTGGCGCCAACGGATTCGCTGTCGTTCCTCGGCCTGCAAGCCCGCGAGGTCGGCTTCGGCAAAGATTGCCTGGCTGAACAGGCCCTGCACAAATCGCGGGTGCCGGCCATCGGCGCAGGTCAGGAAAATCCCTCGCAGACCATTGATGGGTTGGTAGCGATGAGAGGAAAACGCCATTTCAGCGAACAGATTCACGCGTTCACCTATTCGTGCCACCTGCTGGGGGAATCCCAGCATCTGCCCCCGGCGCTCGACATTGCGCTCCTGGTGCAATCGCCCGATCAGCTCACTATTCAAGCGCTGTAACAATCCCTCGACCGCCCGGCGAACCTGCGTAGTGTCAGTATCCTCGACATGGGCGTCCAAGTGCTGCCCAAGCAAGCTGTCAGCACTCTCTGCGTAGGGCAGGTCGAAGAACTCAGCGAATCCCGACAACCGATCGGCCTGGGTCAAAACCAGGTAGATCGGCACATCCACATGCAACGTCTGCTGGATCTCCTGCAAACGTGAGTGCACACGGCGTGCGTGATGATCCAGGTCGTACTCGTTGATGCTCAACAACGTGTCGACCGACAGCGTCACCACCACACCATTCAGCGGACGCACTCGGCGCCGCCATCTGAGCAGATTGAGCAGGGTTGCCCAACCTGCGGCATCCACTGAACTGTCAGGCTGGGTAAGGTAGCGCCCCGGCGTGTCGACGAGTACGCCTGCGGCGGCGAAGTACCAATCACAATGAACGCTACTGCCCATTGGCCGACTTTGGGCAGGGTCGAGCGCCAACGGCAAGCCGGCGGCAGCCAGTAACTGCGTTTTGCCACTGCCCTGCTCGCCGATCAACAGGTACCACGGCAGATCATCGCGCCAGCGTGCGTTATGCACGCCATAATGGCTGGATGTTTTCAGCAGATGCACAGCGTTTTTGAATCGAGCGCTTACCTGACGGCGCTCATCCTCAACCCACTTCAACGGCTGCTGACGCGGGGGCCTTTGGCGCCTGGTAGCACTACCAGTATCCGTAAGCGCTATCACCAGCCCCCACAGTAAAAACACGATGCTGATGGTAAGCAGGCGAGCAGTCGTCCCCTGCCAGATACGATAGTCATCCACTGCCAACAGCGGCCCTAAAAACCACACGAGTGCCGCACAGGAAAGCGCCAGCAGGAGGCTCCAAACCCAAACCCTGCCCAGCACGGCGCCCATCCTTTTGAAGAATGCGCTCATTCATTGCTCCAGCGTTTACAAGGGCGTACGAATCAGGTCCGACGCCGAGAATTGAAGGGGTTGCAGTGCATTCGATCGCTCCTTGCTCAGTACCCAGGCAAATCCTGTATACAGAGCCAACAAACAGCTCAGGGTGAATGCCACACACCAGGTGACGGGAATGACACGGATCCGCTTGTGCAGGTCCTTCCCCTGTATGACAGGCAGTAGCGGCGCCTTCAGAGGTTCCCCACGTACATGCCTGATCTGGCGATACAAGGCATCACGAACAGCCTCAAGTTGTGACGCGCCCCGCTCCATGACCCGGTATTTGCCCTCGAACCCCAAAGACAGGCACAGGTACAAAAGCTCCAGCATCGCCAGGTGCTTGAGGGGGTCGCGCGACAGCCGCTCCAGCAGTTGGAAAACTTTTTCGCCCCCGAAGGTTTCGTTATGAAAGCGGCTCAACAGGCTCTTTTTCGACCACTCGCTCTGCGCCCCCCACGGAGTTATCAAGACCGCCTCGTCAATCACACTGCACAACACATAACGCGCCGATATTATCTGGCTGCTTTCCACGCCGCCCTGCAAAGCGTGGGTTTCAAATTGATTGACAGCCAACGACAACCGCTCGTTGAGCGTGTCCCAACTTTCACGGCCAGAGCAGCGCCTGAGCCCTACGACCTCGGACAATACCGCCCAGGCCGCGTCGACTATAGGGTTGAGCCCAACCTGGAAGCTTTGCGTATCGAGCCTGAGGCCGGCGTAGATCATGCGATCTTCCAGCTGCTCATAACGCGGCGGCGACGGGAAGTCCGTTAAGGGGCCTTGGGCTGGCCCATGACTTTCCCGGTCGAGCAGGACGGTTTTTTCATCTTGAGTGCATTCACTTTCCATGGCATTCAATTCCTGATGGCCCAGAAGTCAAGTTCAAGCCCGGCGAACTCACCTCCTACGTGGAAAGCGAAACCACCTGACTGCTCCAGTTGTGCGATATCACGGGCGCTCATATCGAGCATGAAGTAGGTCTTGCCGGCATGAAATGGAATCTGTCGCGGCGCCACTGGCAACGGCTTGACCTTGATACCGGCCAAGTGCAGGTTGACCAATTCACGTATGCGCTCAACCGGCGCGACTTTCAGGTGTGCCGGCAGACGCTGGCGCAGCTCCTGCGCCTCACACTGCGCAGTGGCCGCCAAAATGAAGGTGGCCGTACCAAGCAGTTTCAACTCGCTGACCGGGCATACCAGGACGCCATATTGGCGCGGCTGCAAAGCCAACTTGATCGCCTGTTGCTCCAACACCACAGACAGCACCAAGCGCACCTGCTCCATCAGCCCACGAAAACTGGCGCCCTGATCACCGTGTTGGTAATGAACGTTCAACTGCGCACGCTTACTGTCACTGGCGAACGTTGATAACTCACCGAGCAGCGACACCAGCGCACGGAACACTGCTTCGGGCCGCACCCGGGCCTGGCTCAGGCAGTGGCGAAGCTCCAGCTCGGTACGATTGATTACTTGCAGCATCAGGAAGTCAGCGATTTGTGTGCCTGCGGTCGTGCTCTCGCCACGAATACGTTCAGCGATGGCATCGCCCCTGCTGACAAGCAGGCCGATCACCTCCTTGAGACACGACGCCACGTACCCATGCTCCTGCACGAAAATGAACGTAGGGATGAACGCTGTATCCAGGTTCACTCCTCCCTCGCCGGTGGCGTCCAGTACCTGGGCAATCTTGAGTTTGACGAAGTGCTCGTCATGCGGTTGTTCGCCCAACAGGAGACGTAAGTCGGGACGTGCGCAGTTGATCCGGCAACGCGTATCCACACCCGCATTGGCATCTCCCACTTCCACTTCGCAGCTGACGTAGCGTGCCAGCACATCACTCTGTCCTGGCTGGCGAACTTCAAGGTGACTGCCACTGGCCAACGGGAGCGCCAGGAAAACGCCTTGTCTGCGCGTGTCGGTTGGTATCTGCAACACCAGAGGTTCCATCCCGGCGTTCAACTCAAACAGGCTACCGTCCGGCAAAACGCCGCTGGCCTGGTTGACCACCAGCTTGCCCAGTTTGAGGTACTGCAAATTGAGTTCCAGCGTGAGCAAGCCCCAGGTATCACTGCCCAACAAGCGCGTCTGGGTGAGTTGTTGGTGATAGTAACGGTCGTTGTGCTGCAAGTGCTGTGGCCGCAACAGCATGCCTTCTTGCCAGATAACTTTCTGAGCCTGCATGTCACTGCGCCTCCAGGCCGGCGAGTGAGCCAGCAACGCGGATACCCGTCTGATCCAATACCAGATCAGCACGGTTACGTTGTTGCACGGTCAGCGGGATCAGTAGCCGCCACTGGACATTGGGCAGGTCTCGATAAGCCGCCAGCACCCCCACGAAACGACTGTCAGGTCCGATACGAAGCTTGAGCCCCAGGCGGTCCCCAGGGCGCAATTCAAGTTCGTCGCTGTTTACCCAGTCCTTGGACAGCGTCTGCTGCGCATTGCCATACAGACCGAAGAAGTCGGCATGTTCAAAAGCGACGCCCTGGCGCAGTTCAATCAACTGCACCACAACTGGCGAGGGGCGGCCATGCAGATCCGGGTTGACGAGTTCACTGGCGGTCAGCGCCATGTCTAGCTTGGTCAGCTTAGAAAAAGGCGAGGCGGCGCTGCAACCCGCCAATAGCCCGAACATGAGCAACAGCAAAGCAAGGGTGACTCGGTACATGTGCATTATCCTGGAAAATCAATATGCAGGCTGGAGATCAGGCGCACCTGCTCCTCATAGGCCTTGGCGAAGTCGCCCCCCAAAGGACGATCATTCAATCGCTCTTGCGCCACCAGACGCTGGTAATGACGCTGGTATGCACGCCAATGCCCACCATCCGAGAAAAACCCGACCGACTTGCCCGAGGACTCGAAGCATCCCAACAGATAGCTGGGCTCAAAGGCCGCACGGGCGTTGCGCAAGGTGCTTCGACAGGCGGCCAACAGTGCGATCTGATGCGCTTGCAGTTCCCGGTGAGCCTGGGTAATAGCCTGTACAGCGGGCATCTGACCTAACGCACTTATATCCAACATCGCAGCTACCGCAGCATCGATGTCGCTACACGCTTTCAAGGGATTAAGGCCCACACCATGGCTGCCGAACGGCGCTGTATCCAACTCGTTATTCAATTCGTCACGGGTGCGCAAACTTTGTTGCAACCCTTCGATCGTCAAGCGAAATAAGCGCGCCACCTTGATCGCCAGTGCTTGCCGACCCGGTTGATCGAGCGTATTCAGGTCCAGGCCCAAGGCTGCTGCAAATTGTGGCCAGAACTCTTCATCAGTCGGCACAGTCATCGCTACCTGTACCGTAGCAACCTCTACCGCAGGTTCTTCCCGACGAGGGAAGACCACGTGCTCCCGGTCAGCCCCGTAGCGATCCGTCCACACTTGCTGCTCATCGGCGGACTCGTTCAATGCCTCCAGATCCTGCGAAAAGGCATGCATACGGCAATCAAGGTCCAACTGATGCGAAGGGCCCAGCGAGAGGAAGGCGTCTTCAGGGATCGTTACTGCCGAGGCGGCCTGCAGGCCGCCAGCAGGTTGCGGTGGCTCCAGCAAGCGCGCACGTATCGTCAACGCTCCCAACTCGAACACTTCGCCATCACTGATCAATCGCGCGTGCCCCTTGCGCAGGCGCTCATGACTCCCTGCCACCCTGATTCCGTTGCGGCTGATATCCGTGAGGAAATAGCGGCCCTCGCGGTATGCGACCAGTCCATGGTGGCTGGAGAGCACGCGGCTGGCGTCAGGTATTACCCAATCACATTCCGAGCCGCGGCCGATCACGCCACCGCTCACGTCAAACACTTTGCGGGCCAGGGGCACGTTCTTTTCGCTCTCGGGCGCGCAGATCTCAAACACAAGCTGCATCTTCATGACCCTCCATTCAGCGGCCACGAGTGATCGCCTGTGGGTCACCCACAGGATGGTACTCAGCGTCATCGAATACATAGTTGGCGTTACAGCCACCCAGCAAAAACAGTACAAGCACGACGATGTGCCATGGACGATCAGGCATCGGCTTTCTCCCATAGTGAAAATAAGGTGCGTCATTCAGCGTTCTTCCCTGGCATCGCCAAAGGGAATGTTCAAGCGGGCAAGACGGTAGAGCAGCGTACGCCGGGCAACCCCTAGCTCCCGTGCCGTACGGGTGCGATTACCGCGATTCTTGTGCAGGCAATCGAGCAAAAACGTGCGCTCCACTCGTTCCATGCGCTGGCGCAGGGTCGCTTCATCGGTAGCGGCTGGCGTCAGTGTCATTGGCAGCGCCAGATGCTCCGGTCGGATCACGCTGTCGTCACACAACAGCACGGCGCGCTCCACCAGGCATTTGAGCTCGCGTATGTTGCCGGGGAAGCTGTGGCTGGAAAGTTGATCAAGGGCGGTATTCGACCAATCGACAGGTGACCTTTTCAGCGCTTCGCAAACCTTGTCCGTGAAATAGCGCGCCAGTTGCTGTACATCGCCGTCTCGCTCGCGCAGGGCCGGTAGAGTGATGGGAAACTGAGCAAGCCGATAATAGAGATCCTCGCGAAAGCGCCCCTCGGCAACCATCGCCGCGAGGTCGCGATGGGTGGCAGCAATGATGCGGACATCAACCTTATGGGCTGCACTGGCACCCAGTGGGCGAACCTCGCCCTCCTGCAGTACCCGCAGCAACTTGGCTTGCAGTGACAGCGGCATATCGCCGATCTCATCCAACAGCAACGTACCGCCATGCGCAGCGTCGAACAGCCCCGCGTGATTGCGCTCGGCGCCAGTGAACGCGCCTTTTCGGTAGCCGAACAGTTCGCTTTCAAGCAACCCTTCCGGGAACGCTGCGCAGTTCTGCACGACAAAGGCCTTGGCCTTGCGCGGCCCGGCAGCATGGATGGCACGGGCCACCACTTCCTTGCCAG
Organism: Pseudomonas sp. PA-1-6B; assembly: GCF_021609545.1. Lineage (NCBI taxonomy): Bacteria > Pseudomonadati > Pseudomonadota > Gammaproteobacteria > Pseudomonadales > Pseudomonadaceae > Pseudomonas > Pseudomonas sp. PA-1-6B. The sequence goes on along the minus strand of NZ_WJZM01000011.1, from coordinate 37,444 downwards.
TGCCGGTCTCACCGTGCAGCAGCACGGTATAAGACGTGTGCAGTACTTTACTGATCAGCCGGCACGCCTGTTCCATTGCCGCACTGGTGCCAATCAAGCCATATGTTCCAGCCAACAGTTTGTCGCATCTGCGCTTTGTGCCAACGATGGGCTGGATATCGCGCAGTGCGAGTAACTGATTCAAGGCGAAGCTGCCCAAATGCCCCAAGGATGAGGCGTAGCCTCGCAACTGGACCGACTGTTGGCGGGCGAAGACCAGCACACCGGTCATACGTTTGCATCGGCTGAGCAGCGGCACGATCAATAGCGCACGCCAGGGTATCGCCATTGCCGGCAGGAAGCGGGTGTCATACCCACTGTCTTGCACATCCTCCAGACTCAGGACAGAGCCCTGGTTCAAGGTGTCGTGCAGCAGCCCTTGGTGGGACTGATCGGGACACGCAGGCGCAACGGAGAGCGATGGTATCTGGGCCATATGTTGAGCGGTCAGTTCAAGCCGGCCGGACACTTCGTCCAGCAGATACAACTGGCTGAGCTCACACTGGCTCAGCCGTGCCGCCCCGGTAACGCATCCTTCAAGTAACGAATGTTCATCGCGCTCGAACCCCAAGCGTGTGAAACAGGCAGACAGCGCGTCGACATAAACCAGCGGGTCGGCCTCTTTACCAAGCAGGTTATCGGTCATGGGCTGCACTCGTCGAAACACGCCAGGGCCAGCACTGTGTCGGTCTTGCCGACAGCGCGTCGATCAGTTGTTGCAGGTCCGCATTAGTCATGGTCATTAATCCCTGATGAGTTGTGGGTCAGCGTGACCACGCCATCGGCCTGTTCATGCGCCAGCCAAGTGGTCCAGCCCAGGCGGCAAACCGTGTTCTCACCAATATGCAAGGCCTTGATCTGGCCCTGCGCCAACATCAGGCTCAGGTCGTAGTCCAAGGGGTCCCGCAGGGTCAGGCGCACCAGCGAACGCAGTGGTTGGTAGGCACTTCCGGTGGGCAGGAAATCGTGGAAACGCTCCCGGCACAGTGCCCGGACATGCACCCTGAACTTGCCACTTCGATCAGCGATGCGGTGCCCCAGGATCAGGTCATCGCCAAGAGCGCTATTGGCCCGCCCCAGATGATTGCGCTGCGTCTGGCAGACCTCGACCGTACGTGCAACCCATTGCTCTAGAAACAACGCCTCGTGCATGAAGTAGTAACGCAGGACCGACTCGATCAACGCCGCCGAATGCACCCGTAAACTCAGCAAGCCAAGGTAAGGCAGCAGGCGCTTGCAATCGACTTGGCAAACGCCCCGTATCGCAGCTGCGCCCAGCCCCATCAAGGCAAACATCTGCTCGGAAAACCTATCGTTGGCACCTGCCCGGAAACACGCCCGATAGCGGTACTTGCGCCAGATCGGCAGCATCAGCCGATGCAGCCGATGGTGGAACAGGTCGAGGAAATCCCGAGTCGGGTTGCCACCCGAGCGCTCGGCGAATGCCTGCTCACCATAAAACGCGGGCAGTGGTGACCCCGCACCGAATAACCCCAACACATTCAGACGCAGGCGCGCGCGCAATTGGCCCTGATCCATAAAGAACTCCACCCGGTCAATATCGTGCGCGGCAAACCCGAGACCAGGGTTGGCCTGGAATTCCAACTGGTCGTACAGCGCGTCGTCATCTAAAAGCGGATGGGCCTCGCGCAAATGCTCGGTGACCTGCAGAACCGCCTGAAATAACGTGTACTCACGGATAACGCGACAAAGCTGAGTCAGAGCAGGGGTTGCTGTCCCATCTGGGATGGCCATAGATACACGTCTCCTTGTGTGCTGATGACCCGCAACTCGTGATACGAATTGAGGCTGGCATAAAGCGCAAAAAACTCATTTAGAACGCAAGCGAATACAAACAGGTCGCCCTGGCCAACAAAGCCCTGGGAATCGACCGTCAGGTCGATCCGCACGCCTCGGATGGGCAGCCCCCGGTGCAGGCGATCCACTGGCTCTTGGCGGATGGAGCGCAAGGCGCCCACTCTTTTCTGGCTGACCTTCAGCGCCTGGCGATCGTAATAACGCGGCAAATCGTAGGACTCCAGAATCACTCTCAAGGCATTGATATCGGTCAACGACAAATAGTTGAGCGACATGTTGCTGATGAGCTTCCACAGATAGTCTTGGTCCAGTGGTGGTGCGAAGCTCGCCGTTGGCGCGGTGATGTTGCGGAACGTCAACGACTCCGGCGTCTGCTCACCGGGCAGATTGATATCACCCGCACGCAGTTGGCGCGGCAGGTTGCAATTAGTACAGGTCAGTTCGACCGAGAGGGTTTCATGGCCCCGTTCGCGGCGGTTGCCAAACCCCATCCAGGTATCGAGCCCGGCATGTTGAACCGACGAGCGTTGGCGAATGCTGTAACTGGGCGGTGCCGCCAGGGGCTCAGTGTCGCAGTCATGCTCAAACGACTCGAACGGCACGTAGGTTTGATAGCCCAAGCCACCGGGGCGCCACCCAGTGACCTGATCCACGGAAAAGACGCTGGCATTACCCGGCGTATATTCCCCAGGCACCAAGAGGTACTCATCCTGCTTTCCATCCAGGCGAATAGGAATCGCATCCTGCTTGAACAGGTTGACGATGGGCGTGCAGTACAACTTTATGTTGTCCAGGGTGGGGCGCTGAGGTTCACGGCCGTGAGTGCGATGTTCAAAGCGCATTACCATGCCATGCGCCTGCCGGAGCAGCTCGTGAGACAGCGTGTGCAGCACACCCAGACCTTCAACGTCGACAAACAGGTACTTCTCGGGAAAAGCAAAGTACTCCTGCAGGTGTCGATACCCCCCCAGGGCATTTTGCGGATAAGGAATCAACGCCTGCTCCTTGGAAAACCCCACCGGCCGGACCTGGCCAGCAGCGAGCCGTAGCGTCACGGGCTGGCCATCGCTGGCGATGATCGGCAGACCATCGTGATCCAGTAGCAGCAGGCAGATCCCATCGAGATGACGCAACAGGTTCAGATACAGGCCCTGACTGACATAGGGATCTCCGGCCAGGTGCAAGCGCAGTGAATCAAATGCCAACTCGCTGAAGTTACCTGCGACACTCATACTCAGGTGCAAATCCAGACGGGCCCCTTCGCCCTGGCTCCGGTATTCCAGGCCACTGAGCTGCAGGGGCATGACATCAGTGGCGTAGCATGTACGGAACCGGCAACGCTCGCCGTGGATGGTGGCGCTTTCCACGGCGGTGTCCCGACCCACTCGAACACCGGGACCAGCGCGTTTCAACGGATCGAATTGCAGGATGCTGAAGGCCGGTATCGGCCGCATGTAATGAGGCCAGAGCAAGTGCATCAACGAATGCGTCAACTCCGGCAGTTCGTCATCCAGCTTCTGGCGCAGGCGCGCAGTCAAAAAAGCAAAGCCCTCCAGCAAGCGTTCGACATCCGGGTCCTGGCCAGCCTCGGCGAGAAACGGCGCCAGGGCGGGATTACGCTCTGAAAAACGCCTACCCAGTTGGCGCAGGGCACTGAGTTCGCTTTGAAAATATCGGTCAAGCGTCATCGGTAAAAACCTCAACCCGCCCGGCATCCGTGAGGCGGGCGTGGAACACCACGGGCTGCAGGATGCCGTCAATGGCCCGCTCAGCCTCGATGGCAAACGCCAACTCCAGGGATTCACGCGCCCCCGGCAACAGCCTGACACGTGCATTCGTCAACCGCGGTTCATAGGCCTGGATAAAGCGCTCGATATGTAGACGCGACTGGCTCAAGGACTCATGCAAGCTAAGCCGCATGTCATTGAGGTCAGGCAGCCCATAATCAGGCAGTGTCTTGACACTGCCCGCGCGAGTGCTGAGCATTTTCCCCAGATGGGCAGCAATGGACGCCGCCCCGCCCTCCGGGGGCGACGCACCGCATTCGAGGCGTTCGAAAAGGCTGCTGTGCTCTGGCGTGCCGTAGCCTCTGCTCATTCTTTATCCAGCTTACCGACCAGGGACAAAGTGAAATCTGCCCCCATGTACTTGAAATGCGGGCGCACAGTCAGGTTGACCCGATACCAGCCAGGTTCGCCATCGACATCACTGACGACAATGCGTGCAGCTCGCAACGGGCGCCGCCCACGTACTTCGGCACTAGGGTTTTCCTGGTCCGCCACGTACTGGCGAATCCACTTGTTGAGTTCCAGCTCCAGGTCTGTGCGCTCTTTCCATGCGCCCAACTGCTCGCGCTGCAGCACTTTGAGGTAGTGCGCCAAGCGGTTGACTACCATCATGTAAGGCAATTGGGTGCCCAGCCGGTAATTCAGCTCTGCGGCCCTGCCCTCCTCACTGATACCAAAGGATTTGGGCTTCTGCACGGAGCTGGCGGAAAAGAACGCCGCGTTATCGCTGCCTTTGCGCATGGTCAAGGCGATGAAACCTTCTTGTGCCAACTCGTATTCGCGTCGGTCCGATACCAGCACCTCGGTAGGAATCTTGGTTTCGATCTCGCCCATGCTCTGGAAGTGATGCAGCGGGAGGTCCTCGACCGCTCCGCCGCTTTGCGGGCCGATAATGTTCGGGCACCAGCGAAATCGCGCAAAGCTGTCGGTCAGGCGGGTGGCAAAGGCATACGCGGTATTGCCCCACAAGTAATGCTCGTGGCTATTAACCACATTCTCCTGGTAGGCAAAGGTCTTGACTGGGTACTCAAGGGGGTCATACGGGGTACGCAACAGAAAGCGCGGCACGGTAAGGCCGATATAACGGGCGTCTTCGCTCTGCCGGAAACTTTGCCACTTGGCAAATTGCGGACCTTCGAAATGATCTCGCAGATCCTTCAGGTCCGGCAGCCCTGTGAAACTTTCCAAACCGAAGAAACCGGGCCCGGCAGCGGCGATAAAAGGCGCATGGGCCATGCTGGCGACGCTGGATGCGTACTGCATCAGCTTCACGTCGGGTGCGTTGGGCGAGAGAAAGTAGTTGGCAATGATTGCGCCCACCGGCTGTCCGCCGAACTGGCCGTATTCAGCGCTGTAGACATGTTTGTAAAGCCCGGACTGGGTGATCTCCGATGAGTCTTCGAAGTCGTCCAGAAGGTCCTGGCGCGAGACATTCAAGAGCTCGATCTTGATGTTTTCGCGAAAATTGGTGCGCTCGACCAGCAACTGCAAGCCTCGCCATGAAGCCTCCAGTGCCTGGAAGTCCGGATGGTGCAGGATTTCATCCATTTGCTGGCTGAGCTTGGTATCGATCTCGGCAATCATGCGGTCGACCAGGTGTTTCTTTACCGGCTCATCACAGTTATGTGGCTTCACCAGCTCTGCAATGAACGCCGACACACCGCGCTTGGCGATGCCGTAAGCCTCATCGTCGGCGCTGAGCAAGGTCTGGGCAATGATGTTATCGAGGATGCTGCAGGTTTCGGTGGTTTGTACGATTTTCGAACTGTGTTCAATCGTGTTCATGGTGTCAGTGTCCCTTTACTGAAACGGCAATGCTTGAGGGCTGTCCAGCCCCAGTTCGGCCAGGACTCGAGCGCGGGATTCGTCATTGGCCAATGCCTGCTCGATAGCCTTGCGAAAGTTCGGTGTGTTACCCAGCGGCCCCTTGAGCGCCACCAGGGCTTCACGCATTGCCATCAGCTTTTGCAACGCCGGGATCTGCTCGACCAGGTTTGCGGGGTTGAAGTCCCTCATGGCGTTGATCTGCACCTGGATCGGCAACTCCTCCACATCAGCGGTATCCTGCAGGCGATTGGGTACGCTCAGCGTCAGGCTCAAGGCTTGCTTGGCCAACACCTCGTCAAAGGTGTGCTTGTCGATACCGATGGGCTTGCGATCCTCGAGTTTGCGGGGGTCCGCACGCTGGGAAAAATCTCCCAGCACCAGCAGCTTCAACGGCAGCTCGACTTCTTCCTGGGCCCCACCGACGGCGGGTTTGAAAGTAATATTGATACGTTCCTTGGGGGCTACCGAACCGTCTTTGGCCATGGTGCTTTTCCTTTTTGATGAGGCGCTATTCAAGTACTGCTTCAAGATCGAGATGGCACAGCCTGCGATGCAGTGCGTCTTTGCAGTCGCATATGGGCTGGGTTTGTGGCAACAGCTCATAGCAGCGGTACAGAAGCTTGCCGATTTGCAAGGTCAGCACCGGCTCCCAACTTTCCAGGCCTGTGCGCTGTAATTGAAGGTCCAGTTCTTCCAGCTGAAGCCTGGCCAGCTCATGCTTGCCAGCCGCCACGCACAACCTGGCCAGCGCCAGGCGCCAATGAAAGCGCGCTCGATCACCGCACGCCGCCTGCAGCCCTTGCTTGAGTACGGCCACTGCTGCCTTGAGGCCGTCCTTTCGCAGACAAGGCATCACCGCTTGCAATGTGGTCTCCCAGGGCTGCGTGTCACTGTCGGCGACAACATGGGAGGGCTCGGGCTTGTGCACGTGACGCATCACATGCAGCGCGATCCACTCACCTGTCGCAGGGTCGGCAAAGGGGGTGCCATCGTTGAACCGATATTCAGGCAGGTGCGGCAGGCGCTGCAGCAGCAGAGCCAAATGCATCTCCAGTTCAGTCATGGCCAGGTTTGCATGCAAGGCGTCCAGGCACTCCCAGACCATGCGCAAACCATCCAACCAGAACAACGCACCCGCCAGGCTTACCTCAAGCTCAGGCAACAGATCGGCGTGATGGCCTTGGCTGAGACGCTCTTGATAGCGCTTGCGCTTGTCCGCGACCAACGGGCGCAACGCCGTTACTCGCTCACTGTTGGCGTCGGGATAATTGACGAGCATCAACCACGCCAAGGTTCGACCCAGGCGCAAGGCACGCAGGTCGGTTGCGTCCTGGCGCAACCACCAGGCACATAACGGGCGGGCCTGCTCCTGTAAAGTGCGCAGCAGTCTGTGCGCGTCTTTTTCGTTGTTGATCGGTTGCCCGGGACTCGGCAACTGGGTCGTCTGCTTGACCTGGGCAATGACGTTCGCGACACCGCCAGGTTCGGACACACCCTGCGCCAAGCGCTCCGACAATTGCCGGCGAATCGGCAGCAACAAAGGTGCCTCGCTTCCAAGTTTTTCGCCCCATAGCTGGTCGAGACATGCCAGGTGTTCCAACAGGGCCTGGAATAAAGGCCGTTGATCGCTGAGCGACGGGTTGAGTGCAAACGCTTGCTCAAGGCGCGACACCAGCCAGCCAAACGCCGCAGCACGGGTTCGTAGCTTGCCAGGGTAAACCTGCTCCCAATGGAGCTCACACAGGTCACGCAGCAAACCGAGACCGGCCAGCAATCCGGCAAATGAATCACGTTGATACAGGGCCCAGACCAACCAGACGGCGACGCGTAGATCCTTGGAGTGATCACGCAGCAAATGCTCGCTGACTTCGCTGACCTTCTGCCAATCCGGCTGGCCCGCAACATGGATAGACTGGGCTTTGCCAAGCTCGGCCTCCAGCGCTTCAAACTCGCTCGAAAAACGCACGTCACTACCAACAAAACTGCTTGAGCAACATGCTGTCCGTGCAAGCTTGCGGTAATGAACATAAAGTTCTTCTGAATAAGCCATTTTGAGTTGCACACATCCGTCCGAGGTAAATAGGAGGACTTAACGCCATTGTCGAAACGCCCTTGAACTTCCATTCAAAACTCATCGAAGTGAGTGAACCTTAGCCACGACAAAAACAATCAGCAAGTAACGGAACGGAACTTAAGAAACGTCCTACACACCCAACAAATAAAGGAATGCGCAACTATTTGCGCACCTCTTCATCGGAAAAAACCACGCTTTATCTCCGACAGCCGCGCATTTACAACTTATAGGGCATGAGCAACTAAGTGCGCGCAGGCGTGAAACTAATAGCGCTGAAATCCACCTACCGTTCGACAATAAGCTCTGAACAAACGAACACAGAGCCGCCTTCGTCTTTATTTCATTGGCTTTCATACTTTCAGGCACGCTTCTTGTTATAGGCCTCTGCCCCTTCAGCGCTTTTGCTGTTCGGCAATACCTACTCAATCAGGCAAGGAAACCCGTCATGCCAACACCCGCGTATCTCTCCATCACCGGTGTCAAACAAGGTTTGATTACGGCTGGCACATTTACTCAGGACTCGGTAGGCAGCATTTATCAGGAAGGTCATGAGGACCAGATACTGGTACAGGCATTTGCTCACCAGGTGATCATTCCTCGCGACCCGCAATCCGGCCAGCCAACCGGTCAGCGCGTGCACAAACCGCTGATGATCAGCAAGGTTTTCGATAAATCCTCACCCTTGCTGTTCAGCGCCCTGACTACCGGCGAAGAAGTGTCCTGCCGGCTGGAATGGCTGCGCAGCTCTTACTCCGGGACCCTGGAGCACTACTTCACCATTGAACTGGAAGGCGCGACCATCGTGGACATCCAATCGCGCATGCCCAACTGCCAGGCCCCCGACAACGCCCACTTCACCCATCTGGAGGACGTGCACTTCAGCTATCGCAAGATCATCTGGACTCACGAAGTCGCCGGGACGTCCGGTTCGGACGACTGGCGCAATCCAGTAGCCGGCGGCTAGGCAGAGCGATAACGCCCCGCTAACTACGATGCGAAGCAAGCCGCTCTTGTTCTTGATCTCAGGCGCCCTGTTAAACCACGCTAGCCGAACGCAGGCGAGGTGCCGAGTGGTGGGGCAAGAGCGTTTTGCTTACTTTGGCCTGGGCCGGCATCCCGGCTTTTGCAAAGTGAGCCGCCGTCATTGCGAAACCCTAAGTGACCGTTACCCGAATAACGGATATGTACGCGGTCTGATCCAACATCTGGTGGCTAGGTGGCACAGGTGATCAAGCAATTGCGCGCTGCATTCAAGCGGGACTCATAACCCGCAACCGCTTCACCATCGGCACACACGCCAGCACCAACCCGGACGGAGAGCGATACACCGCTTGCTCATCGCCTACATACCCGCACGCTCTATAAAAACTTACCGCGTTCAAGGTCGCATCCAGCACAACCTGTTCAATCGCTTGCTGGCGTGCCACGCCTTCCAGATGAGCAAGCATTGCCTTGCCAAGGCCATGCCCCATGTAAGCGGGCAATACAAACAAGGCCCCTATTTCACCGTCGGCAAGATCGAGCATACCGGTGACGACAGGCTCGTCATTCAGCCAGCCCATGTAGAACTGTTTTTCCATCAACACGCTGTAGCCATCGCTGGCGCGACCTCGGGTCCAGAGCGCCATTTGCTCAGCGCTGTAGGCGCCAATGCATTGGCCGCGAATGGCCTCGCGTCGAATCTCGAACGCACGCTCGGCGTCATCCGGCGTGGCACGTTTTATCTCCAGCATCGCAAGCTCCTTCCATGACCTCAAACTGCCACTAGCCCATTTGTGCTAATCGACCCCACCCCACGGCGGCGCTATATTCCGCGGCACTTCCAACGTTCTCACCCACACCGCGCACTCAGTGCGCGCGGGTTCTTTGCGCGTTGGAAAAACCAAAACAACCCCAAGGAAGAAGCACCATGAAACTCCACTCCCCTGTCACTCGTCTTGCCCTGGTGGGCGCCTTGATCATCGGCGTCGCCGGTTGCAGCAATATCAAGCCCACCGAAGATCATCTCAAGAAGCTTTCGGAAACCAATCTGGGTGAGCCGGTAAAACGTATTTCCAATGTGCGCAGCGACTCCATGACCACCTACTACGTCGCTAACACAGCCTCCGGCGAGTACAACTGCTCCGTGCCCAGCGGTGCGAGCGGCGGCGCGTTCGCAATTGCCAGCTTCGGTCTGATGAAGCCCGCGGCCTACTGCATGCCCAAGGGCGCCAAAGGCAATGGGTTGACGCCGTTCATGCAGTAATTTTTTCCTGACTGAGCTCACGCAGGGTGCCGCGCAATTCCGCAGGGCGTACCGGTTTGGAGAGGATAGCGATCTGACGATCATGCAACGCGGCCTGGATTTTCTCCACATCGTGCCCGGTGAGGATCAGCGCTGGCACCGCCCAGCCGCGTTGCTCGCGTAGCTGGTCGATGCATTCAATGCCGGTAGCATGGTTGCCCAGATCGTAGTCGGCAACGATGATGTCGCAGTCGCTGACCAAGCCCTGCCCCGTGGACTCGGCCTGCACCTCGCACCCCCAGCGCTCGAGCAAGGCTTGGGTGGCGAGCAGCACGTTGTAGTCATCCTCCACCAGGCACACTTTCAGACCGCTGAGCAGACCGGCCTGGCGAGCATCGTCACGCACTGCCGGTTGACGCGGCGCGGTGGCCAGGGCCAGGCCATGCAGACTCACTGAGGTGCCATGGCCCACCCGCGAACGCAGGCTCACCTGCAACCCCATCAACTGCCCCAGGCGCTTGACGATGGACAGCCCAAGGCCCACGCCTTCAACGTCCTTGTCACGCAGTTGGCGCACGCGATAAAACTCTTCGAAGACCTTTGACAGATGCTCCCTGGCAATGCCCCGCCCCTGGTCGTGCACCTCCACCACCAAGCCGTTATCGCGAACACGCACACCGATCAGCACTGGTCGTTGCGCGCCGTATTTGAAGCAATTGGAGAGCAGGTTCTGCACCATCGTTGCCAACATGGCCGGGTCGACCAGCACCCAGTGAGCGCAGGCGCGCAAGCGCAACTGCACTCCGGCCCAACGCGCAGCCTCGGCGTTCTGGCGAACCAGGTCGGCGAGAAAGTCACCCAGGTGAATCACTTGGTATTTGGGCAACAGGCGTCCGTTGTCGAGGGTGTAAAGATCGAGAATCGAACGGAACAACTGCGACACGTTAAGCAAAGAGCGGTCGATATTGTCTACCAGGCGCTGTTCGTCCTCCCCCAAGCGGGCTTCGCGCAAGCAGGCAGTGAACAGGCCGATGGAGTGGATCGGCTGGCGCAGGTCATGGCTGGCCTGGGCAAGAAAGCGCGACTTTTCCAGGTTGGCGGCGATGGCTTGCTCGGAAGCCTTGCGTGTGCGCTCCAACAGGATATGGGCGTACACCGGGATCACTGTGCTGGTGATCATCAGCATCAGCATCATGAAGGGTTGCGCCTGCCACAGCGGCGTGAGTTGGTACACGATCAACAGCGCCAGCAACGCCAGCCCCGTCGCAATTGCCAGGTAGCGCGAACCGTAGCGCATGCCGTTGCCCAGGTTCACCCAGACCATCACCGCATACAGCGGCAATGCCGCCTCACCGCCCACCACCAGGCCGAACGAAGTGCCCGTGTAGTCGTGGATCATGCCGAAGATCCGCCGCGCCGGATAATGCCCGGGCCAGCGTGCGATCACCTGGCGCAACCCGATGGATGCCAGCAGGAACACGAAGATATACAGGATCACCGGCAGGTAGGTGTCCAACGACTGCCCAGGCAGGAAACCCAATAGGCTTATATACACAATGGCGATGGTGGCCACCACGATGCGCAGGTTAGCCTGATCGAGTTCGGAGTTGGTCTCGGGACTCATAGTCATATCCTTGACATATCATCTTAGAAAAGGGGCCCTTGGCCCGCTGGTAAAGTAGCATGCCTCGACACAACCTGGCCCCAGGAAGGAGCTCGCCATGACCGGCCGGATCATCATCGCCGACGACCACCCCATGTTTCGCGAAGGCATGGCGCGCACCGTGCAACGCCTGCTGCCCGACGCCCAGGTGCAAGAGGCCGGCGACCTGGCCACGGTGAATACGCTGCTGCGCGAGGCGGGTGAGGTCGATACCCTGATCCTCGATTTGCGCTTTCCCGGCCTGACCTGCATCAGCCAACTGGCCGAACTGCGCCAGCACCTGCGACGCACCACCTTGGTGGTGGTGTCGATGGTCGACGACCCTGCGCTGATCGAACAAGTCATGGCCTTGGGCGTCGACGGTTTTATCGGCAAGAACATCGCCCCGGACGAGATCGGCCGGGCGCTGCTGGCGATACGTGCCGGCGAAGTGCTGGTCAAGTTCGCGCCGTCGGGCCTGCTGCCGCTGGACACTCATACCCTTACCACCCGCCAGCAGGAAGTGTTGCGCCTGATTGCCCAGGGCAAGACCAACAAGGAAATCGCCAAGGCCCTGGATATCTCGCCGTTTACCGTGCGCATCCATGTGTCGTCCCTGCTGCGCAGCCTGAAGGTACCATCGCGGGCGGCGGCGGCGGTGAAGTACTCCGGAGAGCTCTAAGCTGTTTGTAGGAGCGAGCTTGCTCGCGAGAAAACCACAGGCGCCGCGCTGATTCAGAAAACACGCGTTAGCGTTGACGTTTTTCGCGAGCAAGCTCGCTCCTACAGCCCCTCTGCATCCGATATTTATGCTCAATTCCCAACTTAATAATATTTTATTAATCACCGCCCGCCCCCTAACTTGACGTCATGCCCAAGCTGAATCCAACTGCATTACGCAAGGACAGACACATGACTCAAGCAATAACAAAAATAGATACGCTGGTAGTGGGCGCAGGTCAGGCTGGCGTGGCCATGAGCGAGCATTTGAGCAAGCAAGGCGTGCCGCACCTGGTGCTGGAGCGCAGCCGTATCGCCGAGCGCTGGCGCACCGGGCGCTGGGACTCGTTGGTCGCCAACGGCCCGGCCTGGCATGACCGCTTCCCCGGTCTGGAATTCGACGACGTCCCTGCCGATGGCTTCGCGCCAAAAGAGCGTGTCGCCGATTACTTTGAAGCCTACGCACGCAAATTCAATGCGCCGATCCGCACTGGCGTGGACGTGACGTCAGTGGTACGTAACATCGGCCGCCCCGGCTTCACCGTGCACACCAGTGAAGGTGTGATCGAAGCCAACCGCGTGGTCGCCGCCACCGGGCCATTCCAGAAGCCCGTGATTCCAGGCATAGCGCCTACAGGCACGGCTCTGCACCAGATCCATTCCGCCGACTATCGCAACCCTGGGCAACTGCCGGCAGGCGCCGTATTAGTGGTGGGCGCCGGTTCTTCCGGCGTACAAATCGCCGATGAACTGCAGCGCGCCGGTCGCCAGGTCTACCTGTCGGTAGGCGCCCATGACCGCCCGCCCCGCGCCTATCGCAACCGGGATTTCTGCTGGTGGCTGGGGGTTCTGGGCGAGTGGGACCAGGCGGCGATGAAACCTGGCCGTGAACACGTGACCATTGCTGTGAGCGGCGCCCACGGCGGCAAGACCATCGACTTCCGTGAACTGGCCCAGCAAGGCATGACCCTGGTTGGCCTGACCCAAGCCTTCGACGGCACGGTGGCGACGTTCCAACCCAACCTGGTGGAAAACCTGGCACACGGGGATGAGAACTACCGGGCCCTGCTGGACGCGGCCGACGCGTATGTCGAACGCAATGGTCTCGACCTGCCCCAGGAGCCCGAAGCACGTCGCGTGTTTCCAGACGCTGAATGCATCAAGCAGCCAATCCTGACGCTGGACCTGGCCCAAGCGGGCATCACCTCGATCATCTGGGCCACCGGATTTGCCGTGGACTACAGCTGGCTACAGGTGAACGCTTTCGACGCCGCCGGCAAGCCGCAACACCAACGCGGTGTATCCAGCGAAGCCGGCATCTACTTCCTCGGTTTGCCATGGCAATCGCGGCGTGGCTCGTCGTTTATCTGGGGGGTGTGGCACGACGCCAAATACGTAGCCGACCATATCGCTATCCAGCGTCAGTACCTCGAGTACCGCGCAGCTGCGCCGGTTGCCCGCCAGACCCCTGTCAGCGCCTGATCACTTTTTCCTGGAGTTTTTTGATGCCTACTCACACTCGCATCCGCATGTTCAACACCAAAGAAACCTATCCCAACCAGAGCCTGGATAACGACCTGTGCCAGGCCGTGCGCGCCGGCAACACCGTGTATGTACGCGGCCAGGTGGGCACTGATTTCGATGGCAACCTGGTGGGCCTCGGCGACCCTCGGGCCCAGGCCGAGCAGGCGATGAAAAACGTCAAGCAACTGCTCGAAGAAGCCGGCAGCGACCTCAGCCACATCGTCAAAACCACCACCTACTTGATCGACCCACGCTACCGCGAGCCGGTGTATCAGGAAGTGGGCAAGTGGCTCAAGGGCGTATTCCCGATTTCCACCGGGCTGGTGGTCTCGGCCCTGGGCCAGCCGCAGTGGCTGATGGAAATCGATGTGATCGCGGTTATCCCAGAGTAAGGAGGCTAACCATGACCTTTTCAATCGTTGGCCGCTGCGCGGAAACCGGCCAGTTGGGCGTCGCCATCAGCTCATCAAGTATCGCCGTAGGCGCTCGCTGCCCATGGCTGCGGCCCGGCGTGGGCGCGGTATCGACCCAGAACATCACCTTGCCGGCCCTCGGCCCAGATGTGCTCGACGGGCTGGAACAGGGCCTGGCCCCAGCCGATGCCGTGGACAAAGCACTCACCCGCAACGGCTACAGCCAGTATCGGCAACTGACGGCGATAGACCACCTGGGCCGCAGCGTGCATTTCAGCGGCAGCCAGACCCTGGGTACCCATCACGCGGTATCGGGCGAGCAATGCGTGGCGGCGGGCAATATGCTCGCCGACCGTGAAGTCATCACCGCGATGGTCTCGGCCTTCGAACAGGGCGAAGGCCAGCTCGCAGACCGGTTGCTGGCAGCGATGCATGCCGCCATCGCCGCCGGTGGCGAAGCCGGCCCGGTGCATTCCGCCGCGCTGGTGGTGGTGGGCGAGTTGACTTGGCCGATCATCAACTTGCGCGTGGATTGGGCCGACGAAGCGCCGATTGGCGAATTGCAAAAACTCTGGGACGCCTACCGCCCACAGGTACAGGACTATATCGATCGCGCCCTCGCCCCCGACCGCTCCCCCGGCTACGGCGTGGCCGGAGACGAGCGATGAGCCGCAGCCGCGACCTGCTGGAAACGCTGGTGGGCTTCGACACCACCAGCCGTGAGTCCAACCTGCAGTTGATCGAGTTTGTGCGCGATTACCTGGCCGGGTTTGGCATCGCCAGCGAGTTGGTCTACAACGCGCAACGCACCAAGGCCAACCTGTTTGCCAGCGTCGGCCCGGTTGAGCTGCCAGGTATCGTGCTGTCGGGGCATACCGACGTGGTGCCAGTGGATGGGCAACCCTGGACCCTGCCGCCGTTCACGTTGACCGAGCGTGACGGCAAGCTGTTCGGGCGCGGCACTGCCGACATGAAGGGGTATGTCGCATGCGTGCTGGCGTTGGTACCCGAACTGGTCAAAACACCGTTGCGCCTGCCGGTGCATATCGCCCTGTCCTACGATGAAGAAGTCGGATGCCTGGGCGTACGCTCATTGCTCGCTGTTCTGGAACAGCGCCCGGTGAAACCCATGCTGTGCATCATCGGCGAACCGACCGAACTCAAACCGGTGTTGGGTCATAAGGGCAAGTTGGCGATGCGCTGCGACATACAGGGTCAAGCATGTCATTCGGCGTATGCGCCCTCGGGGGTGAATGCGATCGAACATGCCGCCGATCTGATCTGCGAACTCGGGCGCATCGGCCAGCGCTTGCGTTCGCACCAGGACCCACGTTTCAACCCACCTTTCAGCACGGTACAGACCGGCCTGATCAGTGGCGGCAAGGCATTGAACATCGTCCCGGCCGATTGTCGCTTTGACTTTGAAGTACGCGCCCTGCCCGCCTCGGACCCCGCTGAAGTTGCTCAAGAACTGCAAGCGTACGCCATGCAGCAGGTACTGCCGCGTATGCAGGCGGTCAGCAAGCAGAGCTCCATTCGGTTCACAGAGCTGTCGGCCTACCCGGGGCTGGTCACGGATGAGCACAGCCAGGCGGCGCAGCTGATTGCGGCGTTTTGCGGCTCGCAAGCGTTCGGCACCGTAGCGTTTGGCACCGAAGGCGGGCTGTTTGATGCGGCAGGCATTCCCACCGTGGTATGCGGGCCCGGGAGCATGGAGCAGGGGCATAAGCCGGACGAGTTCGTGAGCGTAGCGCAATTGGCGGGATGTGATGCCATGTTGGGGCGCATGCTGGACTCGATCCGCTGAGCCAAACACTGCTTCCATACGGGTTTGTATTGCCCACAGAATCAGCGCCCGGCACAGATCCCCTGTGGGAGCGGGCTTGCCCGCGAAGGCGGTGTGTCAGTCACTGAATCTTCAGCTGAACCACCGCCATCGCAGCATAGGTATCTACATAATTTTGGCGCTACGCTGGGCCTGTGGAGAGTGAGCTTGCTCCCGTGACGACCTGCCAACCGACGCTGATCTACCTGACACATCACGATCCAAATGTGGGAGCTGGCTTGCCTGCGAAGACGGCCTGACAGTCAACACAGTTGGACCGTGTACATATCCATTCCTGCGGTAACGGCCACTTAGGGTTCCGCCCTGACGGCGGCTCACTTTCGAAAAGCCGGAATGCCGGCCCAGACAAAAGTAAGCAAAGCGCTCTTGCCCCACCACTCGGCACCTCGCTTAGGCTCGGTGTGCCCGTAATCCGCCAGCGTGGTTTGACGGGGCGCCTAAGATCAAAAGCAGATCAAGAGCGACTCGCTTCGCATCGTGGTTACCGTCTGCCGTTACAGCCCACAAAGTTGTGTAGATACCTCTGACCATCGCAGGCAAGCCCGCTCCCACAAAAGGCCAGCCTCCAGTCAGACCAGCTCCCGAGCAAGAAACGGCGCAGTCCGGCTGGTCTTGCTCTTGGCCACTTTCTGCGGCGCCCCACACGCCACGACTCTCCCGCCCAAGTCCCCTGCTCCCGGCCCGATATCAATCACCCAGTCACTTTGGGCCACAACGCGCATTTCATGCTCCACCACAACCACCGTATGCCCCGCATCCACCAACTGGTTCAGTTGGCTGAGCAAACGATCGACGTCCCTGGGGTGCAACCCGGTGGTCGGCTCGTCCAGCACATACAAGGTGGCGCCCCGGGCATTGCGTTGCAACTCGGTAGCGAGCTTGATGCGCTGTGCCTCACCGCCCGACAACTCGGTGGCCGGCTGCCCGAGGCGCAGATAACCCAGGCCGATATCGCGCAACACGACTAACGAACGCAGGATGCCCGGCTGCTCGGCAAACACCTGCACCGCTTGCTCCACCGTCAGCCCCAGCACCTGGGCGATGTTCAAGCCCTGCCATTTGATCGCCAGGGTGTCGGGGTTGTAGCGCGCGCCATGACAGGTCGGGCATGGCGCGTATACGCTGGGCATGAACAGCAATTCAACGCTGACAAAACCTTCACCCTCACAGTTCGGGCAACGGCCCTTGGCGACGTTGAAGGAGAACTGCCCGGCATCGTAATTGCGTTTCTTGGCCGCTGGCGTGGCGGCAAACAGTTTGCGCACGTTGTCGAACAGCCCGGTGTAGGTCGCCAGGTTGGAACGCGGCGTGCGGCCGATGGGCTTCTGGTCCACCTGCACCAGGCGCTGAATGTGCTCGAGCCCGGCGCTGATGCGCCCGCCACTGGCTTGCGGTGCAGCATCTTCCAGGCTCGGTTCGTCGTCGCTTTCCAGCACACGCCCCAGGGCCGTGCCCACCAATTCCAGCAGCGCCTGGCTGACCAGGCTGGATTTGCCCGAGCCGGAAATCCCCGTCACCGCGGTGAAACGGCCCAGCGGGAAATCCACGTTCAAATCTTTCAGGTTATTGCGCGTCACGCCTTTGAGCTTCAGCCAACCGGCCGGCTCGCGGCTTGGCACATTGGCCGGGCGAGGTGAGGCAAACAGGTATTCGCGGGTCTGCGAGGCCTCGACATCCGCCAACCCTGCTGGCGGCCCGCTGTACAGCACTTGCCCGCCATGTTCGCCGGCAGCCGGGCCCACGTCGATCAGCCAGTCGGCGCGGCGCATGGTTTCCAGGTCATGTTCCACCACAAACAGCGAATTGCCCGCGGCCTTCAAACGATCAAGCGCAGTGAACAATGCTTCGCCATCCGCCGGGTGCAGGCCCGCCGAAGGCTCATCGAGCACATAAATAACGCCGAACAACTGCGAGCCCAATTGGGTGGCCAGGCGCAGACGCTGCAGTTCCCCGGACGACAGGGTCGGCGTGCTGCGCTCCAGGGACAGATAGCCCAGGCCCAGTTCGATCAAGGTGTTGACCCGTTCGAGCAAGTCCTGGGCGATGCGCTGGGCCGCCAGGCGTTTTTCCACCGACAGCTTCATCGTGTCCTGCCCCGCGGCCACCGGCTGCAGCAACTCGGCCAATTGCGCCAGGGACAATTGCGACAGCTCACCGATATCCACCCCGGCAAACTTCACCGACAGCGCCGCCTGGTTCAGGCGTTTACCCTCGCACAATGGGCAGGCACTGCCTTGCATGAACTGCGATACACGCTTTTTCATCAGCGCGCTTTGGGTGTGGGCGAAGGTGTGCAGGATATAGCGCCGAGCGCCGCTGAACGTGCCTTGGTAGCTGGGTTCGAGCTTGCGTTTCAACGCCTCGCGGGTCTGCTGCGGGGTGAAGCCGGCGTACACCGGTACGGTGGGGGTTTCTTCGGTGAACAGGATCCAGTCGCGCTGCTTTTTCGGCAGCTCGCGCCACGGGATGTCCACGTCATAACCCAGGGTCACAAGGATGTCGCGCAGGTTCTGGCCCTGCCACGCCAACGGCCAGGACGCCACTGCGCGCTGGCGGATAGTCAAGGACGGATCGGGCACCATCAGCGCTTCGGTCACTTCATACACGCGGCCCAGGCCGTGGCATTGCGGGCACGCGCCCTGGGGCAGGTTCGGCGAGAAGTCCTCGGCGTACAACATGGCCTGCCCTTTCGGATAACGGCCGGCGCGGGAATAGAGCATGCGGATCAAGCTCGACAAGGTGGTGACACTGCCCACCGACGAGCGCGCACTGGGTGTACCCCGTTGCTGTTGCAGGGCCACGGCAGGCGGCAAGCCTTCGATGCTGTCTACGTCCGGCACGCCGACCTGGTCGATCAAGCGCCGCGCATACGGCGCCACCGATTCGAAATAGCGGCGCTGGGCCTCGGCGTACACCGTGGAAAACGCCAGGGACGATTTGCCGGAGCCAGACACGCCGGTAAATACCACCAGGGCGTCCCGGGGAATATCCACATCGACATTGCGCAAGTTATGTTCACGGGCGCCACGCACCCTGACGAAGCCCGTTTGCCGGGCGGTGAGCGGTGGGATGTTGCGCTGTGATGTCATGGGCAACCTTGTCTTGCGCCAAGCACCCTGCGCACGCGTTGGGTCAGGGCATCGGGGCTGTAGGGTTTGCTCAGCAGGTGGATATCGGCGCTGAGCAGATGATTGGAAGACAGAATGTCGCGGGTGTGACCCGAGGTAAACAGCACCGGCACCGGCGGGTTCTGAGCGCGGGCCCAGGTGGCCAGGTCGGTGCTCTTGACCCGACCCGGCATCACCACATCGGTGAAGATCAGGTCCGGCGACACGCCGCGCTGCAACACTTGCATCGCGCGGTCGCCATCCTCGGCGGTCAGTACGGTATAACCCGACTGCTGCAGCAACTCGACCACCGTCAGGCGCACGCCTTCGTTGTCCTCGACCACCAGGATGGTTTCCTGGCCACCGCCTTGCAGGTCCGCATCACTGTAGTCGTCGAAGCATTCAGGCTCCAGGCAGTGGGGGAAATACATCTGCACCACCGAGCCCTTGCCCTCCTCGCTCCACATGTCCACGTGCCCGCCACTTTGGCGCACAAAACCGAACACCATGCTCAACCCCAGGCCGGTGCCGTGGCCTTCGCGCTTGGTGGTAAAGAAGGGTTCGAATGCGCGCTTGAGGGTCGCCTCGGACATGCCCACGCCGGTGTCGGCCACTGCCAGGCACACGTACTCGCCGGGCTTGATGCTTTTACCGATGCAATCGTCCGGGTTGAGGATGACGTTTTCCCCGGTGATACGAATCACACCCTCGCCTTGCATGGCATCGCGGGCGTTGATCGCCAGGTTGAGCAGCGCGTTTTCCAGCTGGTTGCGGTCGACATTGATGCACCAGGAGTCCTGGGGCAGTTGCACGTCGATATGAATGGTTTCCCCCAACGCCCGTTGCAACAGCTCGCCCAGGCCGGCGTAGATGCGCTGCGGGTTGTACACCGCCGGAGACAAGGGCTGGCGACGGGCAAAGGCCAACAGTTGCGACGACAGCTTGGCCCCTCGCTCCACGGCGGCGATGGCCGCGGTGACGCGACGTTGCACCTGACAATTGTCCGGCTCATGCCGGGCGAGCAAATGCAGGTTGCCGGCGATCACTTGCAGCAGGTTATTGAAGTCATGGGCCACGCCACCGGTCAGGCCGCCAATCGCTTCCAGCTTCTGTGACTGGCGCAACTGGTCTTCTGCGGCAGACCGCGCCTGCACTTCAGCGGCTACGCGTTGCTCCAGATTATGGGTGAGCTCCTGGCGCACCCGCTCGGACTTCACCAGTTCGGTGGTTTCCACCACAATCGCCAGCACCCCGGCCGGCTGTTGGTTGTCCCCGGCCACGGGGCTGTAATAGAGGTCCAGCCATACGCTTTCCGGTTGGCCGTGACGCGATAACACCAGCTCCTTGTTATTGAAGGACAAGGTACCGCCCGCCAGGCACGTATCCACCACATGCCGATTGAACTCGGCCACTTCCGGCCAGCCCAGTTCTACCGGAGTGCCCAAGAGGTAGGGATGGCGCCCGCCGGCAAATACCGAATAGCTGTCGTTGTAGATCATGTACCCCGCCCGCCCCCACAGCATCACCATCGGCACGGGTGAGGCGAGCATCATTTGCACGGTGCAAGCCAGGCTCGTGGACCACTGATCCAAGGGGCCAAGGTCGGTACTTGACCAGTCAAACGTGCGAATCCGCTGGGCCATTTCGCCGGCCCAGCCTTCACAGCCATGGGGGTTGGATAAAAATTGCATGATTGGGCTCTGTGCAGGGACAAGACAGTCGCAAGTTTTGGAGCGCGCCAGCGGTGGATGGTTTCATCCTGAACACAGAGGAATGCACAAACCCCTGGAACTCAATGAAAATCCCGGCTGCGCACCACCATTCCATCCAGCAACGGCGTCAAATCGGTGAGGCGCCCCGCGATCAAATGCCGCACCTCACCCACCGCCTCCCAACGGCCGTCCACCTTGAGCAAACGCGAGCCCACCAGCGCCTGGCGCTGACGCTCGGCCAGGTCGCGCCAGACCACCACATTGAGGTTGCCGAACTCATCCTCCAGGGTGACAAAGGTCACGCCGCTCGCCGTGCCTGGGCGCTGGCGGCCAGTGACCAGCCCGGCGATACTCACGTTGCGCCCATGTTCCACCGTCAGCAACTCCTGGGAACTGCGGCAGCGGCGCCGGCGTAACTCGGCGCGCAACAACGCCAGGGGATGGGGCCCCAGGGTGGTACCGAGGGTGGCGTAATCGGCGTGCAAATCTTCGCCTACCGTGGGCTCGGGTAATGCCACCCGCGTTTCATCGGGGCTCGGCAGGCCGGCAAACAAGCCCAGTTGCTGATGCACACCGGCCACGTCCCAGCGCGCCTGATGGCGGTTGCCGGCCAGGGCGCGCAAGGCCCCGGCATCCGCCAGCAGCGCCTGGGCACGCGTATCCAACCCGGCGCGCGCGTCCAGGTCAGCGATGTCATTGAACAGCCGCTGCTGCCTCGCCGCTTCGATACGCCGCCCGTCGTCCTCGCGAAACCCCGAGATCATGCGCAAGCCCAGGCGAATCGCCGGTTGCTGGCCGTCGATGGGCTCCAGGCTGCATTCCCAGTCGCTGGCCTGCACATCCACCGGGCGGATCTGCAAGCGATGGCGCCGAGCGTCCTGCAGGATCTGGTCCGGGCTGTAAAAGCCCATGGGCCAGCTGTTGATCAGGGCGCAGGCGAAGGCCGCCGGCTCATGGCATTTGAGCCAGCAACTGGCATAGGTCAGCAAGGCGAAACTGGCGGCGTGGGACTCCGGGAAACCATAGCTGCCAAAGCCCTTGATCTGCTCGAAAATCTGCGCGGCAAAGGCTTCGGTGTAGCCGTTCTTCAGCATGCCGGTGCGCAGGCGCTGCTGATGCGGCTCCAGGCCGCCGTGGCGTTTCCAGGCGGCCATGGAGCGGCGCAACTGGTCAGCCTCGCCGGGGCTGTAGTCGGCGGCGACCATGGCGATTTGCATCACCTGTTCCTGGAACAGCGGGATGCCCAGGGTGCGTTCCAGCACGGCTTTCAATTGCGGCGACGGATAGGTGGTGGGCTCTTCATTATTCCGTCGACGCAAGTACGGATGCACCATGCCGCCCTGGATCGGCCCAGGCCGCACAATGGCAACCTCGATCACCAGGTCATAAAACGTCTGCGGCTTGAGCCGGGGCAACATCGACATCTGCGCCCGCGACTCGATCTGGAACACACCGATGGTGTCGGCCTTGCTGATCATGGCGTAGGTGGCCGGGTCTTCCTTGGGAATCGTGGCCAGGCTCAAGTCCCGGTGGCGATGTCGGCGCAGCAAATCGAAGCAGCGGCGGATCGCGCTGAGCATGCCCAGGGCAAGGATGTCCACCTTGAGCAAACCGACGGCGTCGAGGTCGTCCTTGTCCCACTGGATAATGGTGCGCTCGGCCATGGCCGCATTTTCCACCGGCACCAGGGTGTCCAGCGGGTATTCGCTGATCACAAAGCCGCCAGGGTGCTGGGACAGGTGCCGCGGAAAACCGATCAGTTGCTGGGTCAATGTCAAGACACGCCGCAGCAGTGGGCTGTCCGGGTCGAAGCCGCTTTCACGCAGGCGCTCCAACGGCGGCGCCTCATCGCTCCAGCGCCCGCAGCAATCGGCCAAGGCGTTGATCTGGTCCGCCGGCAGCCCGAGGGCCTTGGCCACATCACGTACCGCGCCCGTGGCGTGGTAACTGCTGACTACCGCCGTCAAGGCTGCACGGGTGCGGCCATAGCGCTGGAACACGTATTGCAGCACCTCTTCGCGGCGTTCGTGCTCAAAGTCCACGTCGATGTCCGGCGGCTCGTTGCGCTCCTTGGACAGGAAGCGCTCGAACAGCAGGTTGGTCAGGCTCGGGTTGATTTCGGTGATGCCCAGGGCAAAACACACCGCCGAGTTAGCCGCCGAACCCCGGCCCTGGCACAGGATCGAACGGCTGCGGGCGAAACGCACGATGTCATGCACCGTAAGGAAATAGCTTTCGTAACCCAGCTCGCTGATCAGTTGCAGTTCACGATGGATTTGCTGCAAGGTCTTGTCGTCGATGCCTTCGGGCCAGCGCTGGGCGATGCCTTCTTCGGTGAGGGTGCGCAGCCAGGATTGGGCGTCATGCCCCGCGGGTACCAGCTCGCGTGGATAGTGATAGCGCAACTGGCCGAGGTCGAAGGTGCAGCGCCGCGCGATGGCGAGGGTTTCATCCAGCAAGGCCTGGGGGTACAGCGCCGCCAGCGCGTCGAGGCTGCGCAGGTGGCGTTCGCCATTGGGGTGCAGGCGCGTGCCGGCTTCGGCTACCGGCACATGGTGGCGGATGGCGGTCATGGTGTCTTGCAGGGCACGGCGGCCTCGCGCATGCATATGCACATCGCCGCAGGCCACGGCAGGGATTTGCAGGCTGTGGGCCAGTTGCAAGCGCTGTTGCAGATGGCGCGCATCGTCCTGCCCACAGTGCAGGTGCACCGCCAGCCACAGGCGCTGGTCGAAGGTGCGGCGCAGCCAGTCGAGGCTGGCCTGGGTGTCGCTGTCTTGCGCCACCCACAACGCCAACAGGCCGGGCAACGGTTGCTGGAAATCTTCCTGTAGCAGACGATAATTGCCCTTTTCAGCCCGACGCCGGGCCAGGGTGATCAGCCGGCACAGGTGCTGGTAACCGCTCAGGTTCTCTACCAGCAACACCAGTTTCGGGCCGTTTTCGATGTGCATTTCGCTGCCGATAATCAACGGCAAGTCCACGGCTTTGGCGGCTTGCCAGGCACGCACGATGCCTGACAGCGTGCATTCATCGGTGATCGCCAGGGCGCTGTAGCCTTGGCGCTTGGCGCGCTCGAAAAGCTCCAGCGCACTGGAGGCACCACGCTGGAAGCTGAAATTGGACAGGCAGTGCAGCTCGGCATAATTCATGCGTCCCCACCCCCTGTTGGAGCGAGCTTGCTGTGGCGAGGGAGCTTGCTCCCGCTGACTGCGCAGCAGTCTCCGGCTTTTATTGGGGGCGCTGCGCACCCCAGCGCAAGCAAGCTTGCTCGCCACAGTAAGTGCGCTCCATCTGAGGGGATGCTCATGCAAACCACCCTTGCAACCACAACCCATCGCCTTGCCCCACCGTGCGATAGGCCCAACCCTGCTGGCCGGCGCGGGTCTGGACCAGGTAATAGTCGCGGCGGACATCGGCGCCATCCCACCAGCCCGATTCAATGCGCTCCGGGCCCATCAGGATCTGTACGCCGTGTTCGGCCAGCAAGGTCGGTTGCGGCAATAACCAGCCTGGGCGGCGGACCTTGTTCAAGCTCGGGCACGCCTGGTGGTCGGTCGCAGCCTGCCAGGCGCATTCGGGGCGATGGTCGGCCTGAAAACGCAGGCCCTGCACCGCCTCATCCCCCAGGCGTGCACGCAGGCGTTCGCGCAACTGCTCCCACGGCAGGGTTTGTTGCGGGCGGTCGTCGAACAGGTCCTGGCGTTGCGGCACGAAGACCGGCAAGTCCTCGGCCACCAGGCGCACACCCCGCACCGGCGCGGTGACCTGTACCTGCTCCAGGCGTCCACGGGCCAGTTCGAACAACATCGAAGGCTCGCGCTCGGCGCTGAGCAGGCCTATCTTGATCACGCTGTCTTGTGCCTGGGCATGTTCCAGGTGCAGGTCAAAGCGCTGCACACCACTGTCACGGCCGCACAGGAACGCGGACAGATCGCCGGTCAAGCGCCGCAAGGGGAACAACAGCGCCTGGTGGGATTGCACATCGAAATTCAACTCGATGCGTGCATCGAACTGGTCGGGTGGTTGATAAAAATCCAGGGCCAATGGCCGTTGCCCGTTCAGGGCGTCGAGGTGCTTGAGCAGGCTGGCGTCAAAACGTCGCGCCAGGGTATGCCGGGGCAAGGCCTGCACCTGGGCCAGGCTGCGCAGGCCCATGCGCGACAAGGCGGTGGCGGCCTGGGGTTCAAGGCCTGCACGGTCGACAGGCAGCGACGCCAGGGCCTGCATCAGGGCGCTGTCATCGGCCACGGCCAGGCCGTCGTAGCCGTTTGCCAATATCCGCGCCGCCGCCGGGTTGGGCGCAGCGACGATGCGATGACGAAAGCCAAGCTCGGTCAGCTCTTTGCGCAAACGCGCCTCAAGGTGCGGCCAGGGCCCGAACAGGCCCAGGCTCGATTCGATCTCGAACAACAAGGCCCGTGGGTAATACAGGCTGACCTGGGAGCTGAATCGGTAGGCCCAGGCGGCCAGAAACTGCTGCAGGCGCTCGATCTCCAGCGGGTCGTATTCGACACAGGCAAACTGCTTGACCAGGGCATGGGCTGCCGTCAACGACTGCCCGGGGCGCAGGCCCAAGGCGCGGGCGGCGGCGTTGACGGTTTGCAACACGCGCCGCTGCGGCGTGCCGGCCAGCAGCGCCAGCGGCTGCTCGGGTTCGGGATGCACACGCTGTGCCCCGTCCAGCGCCAATTGCGGGAAGACAATACACACCCAACGCATGGCAACCTCAATGCCCCGCCAGGGCAATTGGCGCCGGATGGGCCAGCCCGCCACGGCACTTGAGCACCCGCACTTGCGCGGGCCTGGCCTCGACCGCCAGGCGCAGGGCGGCAGGCGAGGCATTGATCGCCTCGCTCAGGGAGCGCCAGGCAAACGCCAGGGTCTGCCCGGTTTCGGCCGCCACCTGCAAACGCCGCAAGGCACGATCATCGGCCTTGCGCGGCCAACACAACACCGCCCCGCAACTGCCAGAACGCAGGCATTGCTCCACCGCCCACAGCGCGTCACGCTCCTCGGCCCGGATGATAGACAGCTGGCGCACATCCACCCCGGCGTTCTGCCACGCATGGGGATAGGGGGTATAGGGCGGCGCCACCAGCACAATGCGCTCGCCCAGGGCCGACAGGCGCGCCAGGGTAGGCAGCACCAGCTGCAACTCGCCCACCCCGTCCTGGGCCATCAGGATTTCACTCAAGGCCGATTCCGGCCAGCCGCCACTGGGCAGCACCGCATCCAGCGCCGCCAGCCCCGTAGGATATACGCTGGCCGGGGGCGCGGCGGGCCGGCCCTTCCAGACTCGCCCGCCATTGAACAGCGAGTCCAGGGCAACCACGGCGCCCATCAGCCTTGCCTCACCAGGCCGCAGAACACGCCTTCGATGGCCAGGTCCTGCTCGGGCCCGACCACGATGGGTTGATAGGCCGGGTTGCGCGGCAACAGGCGAACCCTGTCGCCACTGCGCTCGAAACGCTTGATGGTGACGTCGCCGTCCAGGCGCGCCACCACAATCTGCCCGTTCAAGGCTTCGGCACTGCGGCGCACGCCCACCAGGTCGCCATCGAGAATGCCATCTTCAATCATCGAATCGCCCTGCACCCGCAGCAGGTAATCGGGGGTTTTGGCGAAAGTGGCGGGGTCCAGTTGCAAGCGGCTGTGCACCTCGGCATCGGCGCCAATCGGCCGACCGGCCGCTACACGGCCGAGCACCGGTACATCCAGCCACTCGGGACGCGCAGGTTGATTGAGCAAGCGAATGCCACGGGCCTGGTGGGGGTTGACCTCGATAAACCCAGCTTCGGTCAGCGCCACCACATGCTTGCGGGCAACGCTGCGAGAGGCGAAGCCGAACGCCTCGGCGATCTCGGCGAGGCTGGGAGGCTGGCCTTGTTGCGCGATGCGTTCGCGAATGAAGGTCAGGATGGCGGTGCGGCGGGGAGTCAGGTTTGTCATGGAGTACATTTGTACTCCTGTGGGAAATTTCTGACAATAACCGTCAGTCTGCTAATTGCCAGCTCCCACATTGGATCGCGGGGCATCAGTTATATCTGTCGGCTGCCAGGCCGTCACGGGAGCAAGCTCCCTCGCCACAGATTTAGCGTCGTGCCGAAGTTGTGTAGATAACTATGCACATGAAGGCATACCTCACCACCCCTCTTTCAACATTCGCAGCTCCAGATGCTGCAACAACATAATCGTCTTGCCATCCACAATCTCCCCGCTCTGCACCATCGCCAGTGCCTGCTCAAAGCCCAGCTCCAGTACCTCGATATCCTCGCCCTCTTCTTCCAGGCCTCCGCCCGCTCCCACTCGGTCGCCTGGCTGGTATTCGCCGATAAAAAAGTGAATCCGCTCCGTCACCGATCCCGGGCTCATGAACGCCGCGTAGATTTTCTCAACATGCCCGACGCGATAGCCGGTCTCTTCCTCGGCCTCCAGGCGGATGCGTTCTTCGGCGCTGGCGTTATCGAGCAAACCGGCCGCCGCTTCAATCAGGTAGCCGGGGTAATCGTTGACGAACGTGGGCATGCGGAACTGGCGAATCAGCAAGACTGTGCGTTGCTCACGGTTGTACAACAGGATGGTCGCACCGTTGCCCCGGTCATATACCTCGCGGGTCTGAGCTTGCCAACTGCCGTCGCGACGGCGCAGGTCGAAGCTGTATTTCTTCAGCAGGTACCAGTTGTCCGAGAGGGTTTCTTCGGCGGTGATGCGCACGGGGCTGTTGTTCATGTGTGGGCCTTTGCAGGTAGGGCAGGTTCAAGCCGTCCACCCTATCAACCCGCACGAGGATTGTTCAATGCTGTAACACTTTCATCCGTCACGGCCGTCGCATTAATGCCTACCCGCCCAGGCCATCTGGTAAAACCCGTGCTTCACCTTTGTTCTGGAACCTTCATGTCTTCTGTTTCTATGCCCCGCCGGGGCCTGCGCTGGCTTGTCTGGCTGTGCATGGCCGTGTTGATTGTCGGCCTGCCGGTCGGCTGCGCCGTGTTGCAACACAAGGAGCGCGAACTTGTGTTTCGCATCGAGCCGGGAACCGCCGGCTGGTACACCGGCCTGCCCAAGGCGGTGCAGGAATTCGAACTCAAGCCCGCCAGTTTCAAAGCAGGGCAGAACATTCATGGCTGGTGGTACCCGGCAGCCAACAAAGACGCGCCCGCCATCCTCTACCTGCACGGGGTACGCTGGAACCTCACGGGCCAATTGTTTCGCATCGAGCAATTGCATGCCCTGGGCTTTTCGGTCCTGGCCATCGACTATCGCGGCTTTGGCCAAAGCCAGGGCGACCTGCCCTCGGAAGCCACGGTGTACGAGGACGCACGCATTGCCTGGGAGCGTTTCCAGACCCTGCAACCAGACCCCGGCAAGCGCCTGATCTACGGGCACTCCCTGGGTGGCGCGGTCGCCATCGATCTTGCTGCCGAGTTGGGCAAGCAGGTGCCATTGCCGGTGCGTGGGCTGGTGATCGAGTCCACGTTCACCTCCCTGGCGGATGTCGCCACGGCCGTTGCCAACACCTCATTGCCCGTGCGCTGGTTGCTGTCGCAGAAGTTCGATTCCATCGACAAGATTGCCGACATCCACATGCCGCTGCTGGTGGTCCACGGCCTTGACGACCGCTACGTGCCGCCGCGCTTCAGCCAGCAGTTATTCGAAGCCGCGCAGCAACCCAAACACCTGTTGCTGGTGCCAGGTGCCAGCCATAACAACAGCATGAACCTCGCCGGACGCAGCTATGGGCAGGCGCTGGAAAACCTGATGCGTACGAAGATGCCCGCCCAGGTCGTCACACACTCCATAGGCCGCGATAACGCCTCATAAATATGCTTTTCGGCACTGGGTTCGCGCTTGGCTGTCAAGCGCAAACCCTGGCCATGTTGGCCCGAAATACAAGTTGATCAAATAATGATCTTCGCTGAAATCGCCAACGCTGCCGGGCCTTCGCAAAGTTATCCACAGAGATACCCACGGTTTTCGTGGACAACTCTTTTTATATTTTTACGTTTTTTTTGCTCAAGCCGTGCTTCCAGGAAAGGTACCGGGCAACAGGATTTCGCGATTCACTTCGCGTATATCCTTATAGCCACAGAGCGCCATCGACACGTCCAGTTCGCGGGCGATGATATCAAGCGCCTTGGTCACCCCCGCCTCGCCCATTGCCCCCAACCCATACAAATGCGGGCGGCCGATCATGGTGCCCTTGGCGCCCAGCGCCATGGCCTTGAGCACGTCCTGGCCGGACCGAATACCGCCGTCGAGCCACACTTCAATTCGGTTGCCCACGGCCTCGACAATCGCCGGCAATTGGCTGATGCTCGACGGCGCGCCATCAAGCTGGCGGCCACCGTGGTTACTCACCACCAGCGCATCGGCACCGCAATCGGCCGCCAAGCGCGCATCCTCCACATCGAGAATGCCCTTGATGATCAGCTTGCCGCCCCAGCACCGCTTGATCCACGCCACATCGTCCCAGCTCAGGCGCGGGTCAAATTGCTGGGCGGTCCACGACGACAGCGAACTCATGTCGGCCACGCCCTTCACATGCCCGACGATATTGCCGAAACCACGCCGCTGGGTACCCAGCATGCCCATCACCCAGCGCGGCTTGGTCATCATGTTGAGAATGTTCGGCAGGGTCAGCTTGGGCGGCGCGGACAAACCATTGATCAAGTCCTTGTGGCGCTGCCCCAGAATCTGCAAATCCAGGGTCAGCACCAATGCATCCACCCCGGCCGCCTTGGCGCGCTCGATCAACTGCTCGATAAAACTGCGGTCGCGCATCACATACAACTGGAACCAGAACGGCTGGCCGACGTGCTCGGCAATGTCCTCCAGCGAACAGATACTCATGGTCGACAAGGTGTAGCGCAGCCCGAACGCGGCAGCGGCACGGGCAGTGAGGATTTCGCCATCGGCATGCTGCATGCCCGCCAGGCCAGTCGGCGCCAGCGCCACGGGCATGGCCATGTCCTGGCCGATCATGCTGGCGCGGATCGAACGCTCGTCGATATTGCGCGCCACCCGTTGACGGAACTTGATACGCGCAAAATCAGTTTCGTTGGCGCGGTAGGTGCTCTCAGTCCAGGAGCCGGAATCGGCGTAGTCGTAGAACATGCGGGGGACACGTTTTTGCGCCAGCTTGCGTAAGTCTTCGATGGTTGTGATCAACGGCATCGGGTCACCTCTCCCTGAACTGAACGCAGAGAGTAACCGGCAGGAGCGTAGGCAACCAGCCGTTGCGTTTAGATGGGCCGGCGATTAATCTCGCACAAACCCGCAATAAAGCGCACAAACATGCATAACACTCATCAAGCCATCGACCTGCCTTCCCTGCGCAAACAGAAGATCTTGTTGTTGCTGGAACGCGACGGCAAGGTCACCGCCTCCGAGTTGGTCGAGCATTTTGCCGTGTCCCAGGACACCATCCGCCGCGACCTCGGCGAACTCGCTGCCGTCGGCCTGTTGCAACGCGTACACGGCGGCGCCCTGCCCCGGCCCAAGGACACCGGCAAGGATTTCTTTACCCGTGTCGAGGAAACCAACGAGGTCAAGCGCCACCTCGCCCGCGTGGCGGCGGGCCGGGTTGAAGACGGCCAGATCGTGCTGTTCGATTCTGGCTCCACCACCTTGCAGATCGCACAGTGCTTGCCCCATGCACTGCACCTGACCGTGGTCACGCCATCCCCCATGATCGCCATCGCCCTGGCCGACCATCCGCATATAAAAGTGATCCTGGCCGGCGGCCAACTCAACCCCGCCACGCTCTCCACCGGTGGCCATGACGCGGTGCGGCTGATCCAGAGCGTCAAGGCCGACCTGTTGTTCACCGGGGTTTGCGCACTGCATCCGCAAGTGGGCATCACCTCGCTGCATTTTGGTGAAGTCGCCGTCAAGCAAGCCTTGCTCGACAGCGCGTCCCACGTCATCGCCGTGACCACCTCAGACAAGCTCGGCGCGGTGGAACCCTTTGTGGTGGCGCCTTGCAGCCGTATTCATACGCTGATTACCGAATGGGACGCGCCGGATGTGCAGGCGTATGAACAGTTGGGGTTGCAAGTGCAGCGGGTGGACGTGCAGTGATACAAACCACAATGCGAAGCGAGCCGCTCTTGATCTGCTTTTGATCTTAGGCGCCCCGTTAAACCACGCTGGCCGGAATTCGACAGGGATTTGGGCCCCCCCAAATCACTGGCGGATTACGGGCACACCGAGCCTAGGCGAGGTGCCGAGTGGTGGGGCAAGAGCGTTTTGCTTACTTTCGCGCTTTTCGAAAGTGAGCCGCCGTCAGGGCGGAACCTTAAGTGGCCGTTACCGCAGGAATGGATATGCACTCGGTCTGACAACCTGTGTCGGCTGTCAGGCCGCTATCGCAGGCAAGCCAGCTCCCACAGCTGGATCGCGGGGTGTCAGGTAGGTAAATATCGGCTGGCAGGCCGTCATCGCAGGCAAGCCAGCTCCCACATTGGGTTCGCGAGGTGTCAGGTGGATAGGCGTCGGCTGGCAGGGCGTCAGGCAGCGCTGCGGATCTTGTGCAAAGCATCTGCCACCCATTGACCAAACGCATCCACCGGTCCCTGCAGATTGCCGAGAAAATGCGCATAGATCAGCCACAAATCCATCACCGGTTTGAAGTCCTTGAGGGGCATCGCCGCCAGGTGCTCGCGATGAGCACTGCGTTCCAGCAACGGACGTGGCACCAGGCCAAGGCCGAGGCCGTCGGCCACCAGGCCAAGTTGTAGTTCGGTGCCGAAGGTTTCCAGGTTCACCCGCAGCGCCAGGCCCTGGTCAGACAAGGTGCGTTGCAACCCCGCACGGAACCCGCAACCGTCCGGGTTGAGGATCCAACCGCTCTGGTACACGTCCGCCAGCTTGCAAGGCTTCTTCGGCAACTGCGCCTTGGCACAGACCACTACCAACTCCATCTTGCCGATGGACTCACCGACCAGGTTGTCCGGGAAGATCTTGCCCGCGGGGAACAACGCCACCGCCGCATCCAGTTCGCCGCGTTCGATCTTGCCGACCAATTGGCTGCCCCAGCCGGTGGCAACCTGGGCGCGCAAGTCGGCGTATTCGCTGCGCAGATGCTTGAGTGCGTCCAGCAGCACCACATCGCCGATGGTCTGCGGTACGCCCAGGCGCAGCACGCCGGTGGGCGGTGCATCGGTGGCCACCAGTTCGCGCAGGGCATCCATCTCGCGCAGGATCAACCGGCATTGCTCATAGACACGGGTACCGATCAGCGTTGGCTTGAGGGGCTTGGTGTTGCGGTCGAACAGCTCCACTCCCAGAGCCTGCTCGAAGTTCTGCACGCGGCGGGTGATGGCTGGCTGGGTCAGCTGCAACGACGCGGCGGCATGGCTGATGGACTGGCAACGAATCACCTCGACAAAGGCATCGATATCGTCAATTTTCATTTGGGCCGCACATACAGATCAGTCATTAAGATGTGCGTGAAGCATAGTGGCCGCACACAGGTCTGGATAGCCCAGCCAGTGATCAATAACGTCTAACACTATTCAAAGCGGTTCTAAATTACCTCCGGCTATAAGCTAATCATTAAAAAATAGCATATTAAAAATAAACATTATGCTTAGATAAAAGCATACCAATAGCCCGATGGAATGGTCATGACCCAGGCCCGACACCCCGAGAGACTCAGAGCCTTCATAGGCGCCCTGGCGGAATTGATCGACGGCAACCCGCGTGAAGGCGACCTGCTGCACCGTGGCGGCAAGCTGCTGGCGCAACTGGTCAGCCACGATGATTGGCTGCCCGATGACTTCGCCCAACCCGACCCCGAGCGCTACCAGCAATTTTTGCTGCATGCCGATTCGCGCCAGCGATTCAGCGTGGTCAGCTTTGTGTGGGGGCCAGGGCAACGCACGCCGATTCATGATCACAGGGTGTGGGGGCTGATCGGCATGTTGCGCGGGGCGGAGGTTTCCCAGGGGTTTGCCCGGGCGCCGGGCGGCAGCCTGATAGCGCGAGGCGAACCCGTGCAATTGGTGCCGGGCCAAGTTGAGGCGGTGTCGCCCAAGGTCGGCGATATCCACCAGGTCAGCAATGCCCACGGCGACCAGGTGTCCATCAGCATCCATGTATACGGCGCCAATATCGGTGCGGTGCGCCGGGCGGTGTATCAACCCGACGGCAGCGAAAAACTGTTTATCTCCGGTTATTCCAACGCCTATCTCCCGAACATCTGGGACCTGTCCAAAGAAAAGAGCCCTGCCCTATGACCACCCTATCGACCCGCAGCTTTGCGCAGATTCGCCAGGCCCTGTTGGCACGTGAAGAAGTCGCGCTGATCGACGTGCGTGAGGAAGCCCCCTTTGCCGAGGCCCACCCGCTGTTCGCCGCGAATATCCCCTTGTCCAAGCTGGAACTGGAGGTGTACGCGCGCATTCCACGCCGCGATACCCAGGTCACCCTGTACGACAACGGCGAAGGGCTGGCCCACCGCGCCGCCGAACGCCTGGTTGCACTGGGCTACACCCAGGTCAGCCTGCTGGAGGATGGGCTGGACGGTTGGCGCCGGGCCGGTGGCGAGCTGTTTATCGACGTCAATGTACCCAGCAAGGCGTTTGGCGAACTGGTGGAGAACCAACGTCACACGCCGTCCCTGGCCGCCGAAGAGGTCCAGGCCCTGCTCGACAGCCAGGCCGATGTGGTGGTGCTCGATGCGCGCCGTTTCGACGAATACCAGACCATGAGCATCCCCACCGGCATCAGCGTGCCGGGAGCCGAGTTGGTATTGCGCGCCCGTGAGCTGGCGCCCGATCCGGCCACGCGCATTATCGTCAATTGCGCCGGGCGCACCCGCAGCATTATCGGCACCCAGTCGTTGATCAACGCCGGCCTTCCCAACCCGGTGGCAGCCCTGCGCAACGGCACCATCGGCTGGACCTTGGCCGGGCAGACCCTCGCCCATGGCCAGGCGCGCCGCTTTGCGCCGACCGCGGAAAACCATCGCCAGCTCGCCGCCCAAGAGGCCCGTGGTGTTGCCGACAAAGCCGGGGTAAAACGTGCAACGCTCAATGACCTGCAGCGCTGGCAACAGGACGCGACCCGCACCACCTACCTGTTCGATGTGCGCACCGTAGAAGAATTCGAAGCCGGCCACCTGCCGGGCGCCCGCGCCACCCCGGGCGGGCAACTGGTGCAGGAGACCGACCACGTTGCCAGTGTGCGCGGTGCGCACCTGGTACTGGTGGACGACGACGGCGTGCGCGCCAATATGTCCGCGTCATGGCTGGCCCAGTTGGGCTGGCAGGTCTCGGTGCTGGACGATCTGCAAGCCACGCACTTCAGCGAACGCGGCGCATGGGTCGCACCAGCGCCGCCACCGCCCCAGGCCGAACTGATCAGCCCTCACACCCTTGCCGACTGGCTCAGCCATGGCGACACGCAGGTGCTGGACTTCACCGCCAGCGCCAACTACGTGAAACGTCATATCCCGGGCGCCTGGTGGGTGCTGCGCGCGCAACTGCCCGAGGCCCTGAGCAAGGTACCGAGCGCCCAGCGCTACGTGTTGACCTGCGGCAGCAGCCAACTGGCGCGCCTGGCCGTGCCGGAAGTCGAGGCCCTCACCGGCAAGCCGGTCTTTTTACTGCAGGACGGCACGGCCGGCTGGGTCCACGCGCAATTGCCCCTTGAGTCAGGCGAAAGCCACCTGGCTTCCCCGCGTATCGACCGCTACCGCCGCCCCTACGAAGGCACCGACAACCCACGGGAAGCCATGCAAGCTTACCTGGATTGGGAGTTCGGCCTCGTGGAACAACTGGCCCGCGACGGCACCCATGGCTTCTACGTGATCTGATTCAGCGCTGCATCATTTCGCCCAACCGACCCCTTCTCCAGGCGGAGGTATCTCCCTTTACCCAACGCCTGGAGTTTTTCCCATGCTGTATGCCCTCCCATTCAAACGCCTGCTGTGGGGCGCCGCCCTGGCCTTCGGCCTGCTTTCCACCGTCCAGGCTGGCGACCTGCAACCGCTGCGCGTGGCCAACCAGAAATCCACGATCAAGGCACTGCTGGAAGCCTCGGGCGAAAGCCAGAACGTGCCTTACGAGATCAAATGGTCGGAATTCCCCTCGGCCTCGCCCCTGGGCGAAGCGCTGAACGCCGGCGCTGTGGATGTCGGCGCCCTGGGCGATGCCCCTTATGTGTTCGCCCTCGGCGCCGGTGCCTCGATCAAGGTGATCAGCATTATCCATGCCGAAGGCCGTAACACCACCGCGCTACTGGTGCCCAAGGATTCACCGATCAAGACCGCGGCCGACCTCAAGGGCAAAAAAATCGTCACCGGACGCGGCTCCATCGGGCACTACTTGGCGATCAAGGCCCTGAACGATGCCGGGCTGACCACCCAGGATGTGCAGTTCATCTTCCTGCTGCCCGCCGAGTCCCGGCTGGTACTCGACAACGGCACCGCCGATGCCTGGGCGACGTGGGACCCTTACACCACCGTGGTCACCTCACAGAGCAATGCTCGCGTGCTGGTGAGCGGCAAGCACCTGCTGAGCAATCATCTGTACTTCGCCGCTACCGGCCAGGCCATTGCCGACAAGCGTGTGCAACTGGACGACTTTGTCGCCCGCATTGATCGCGCCTACGCCTGGGCCAATACCCATCCCGAGCAATACGCCGCTGCCCAAGCCAAGATCACTGGCCTGCCACTGGCCGTGCATATCGAAGTGGCCCAGGACACCCATCTTTCCCCGGTCACGATTGACGATACGGTGATCCATGGCCTGCAAGCCACCGCCGACACCTATGTAAAAGAAGGCCTGCTGAGCCAACACATCGACGTCTCCCAGGGCTTCGATTCCAGCTTCAACGCCAAGCGTATCCCCCTCGAACAAGCCTCGCGCTAAGGAGCAGAACATGAGCAAGCCACGTCAATTGAAACTCGGTGCCATGGTGCACGGTGTCGGCCACGGTTGGGGCGAATGGCGCCACCCGCAGGCACAACCCGACGCCAGCACGAATTTCGGCTTCTACAAGCAGCAGACCGAACTGGCCGAAGCCGCCCGGTTCGACTTCGTGTTCATCGCCGACAGCCTGCATATTCACCCCAAGTCCAGCCCCCATTACCTCAACCGTTTCGAGCCGCTGACGATCCTCTCGGCCCTGGCCGCGCTGACCACTCACATCGGCCTGGTCGCCACCGTGACCGTCAGCTATACCGAGCCTTACCAGGTAGCACGTCAGTTCGCCTCCCTGGACCACATCAGCGGCGGCCGCGCCGGCTGGAACGTGGTCACCTCGTGGCTGAGTGGCACCGCCGATAACTTCGGCAAGGCCGAGCATCCGCCCCACGCCGTGCGCTACCGCATCGCCAAGGAACACCTGAATGTCGTCAAGGGCCTGTGGGATTCCTGGGAGGACGATGCCTTTGCCTATAACAAGCACAGCGGCGAATTCTTCACTCCGGGCAAGTTGCATGCGCTTAACCACAAGGGCGAATTCTTCTCGGTCAAAGGCCCGCTGAACATCGCGCGTTCGCGCCAGGGCCAACCGGCGATTTTCCAGGCGGGCACTTCGGAGGATGGGCGTAACTTTGCCGCCGAAAACGCCGATGCGATTTTTGTGCATGTGGAAACTATCGACGAGGCCAAGGCCTACAGCGCCGATTTGAAACGCCGCGCCAAGGGCTTTGGCCGCGACCCGGACAGCCTGTCGATCCTGCCGGGTATCCGCCCGATTGTCGGGCGCGATGCCGCCGAAGTGGAAAGCCGCTACCAGCAAGCCGTGGCGCTGGTCACTGTGGAAGACGCCATCGTCGCCCTCGGCCGGCCGTTCAACGACCATGATTTCAGCCAGTACCCGCTGGATGCGCCCTTCCCTGAACTGGGCGACCTGGGCGCCAACAGCCAGAAAGGGGGCTCCGAACGTATCAAGCAACTGGCCCGTGACGAAGGCCTGACCCTGCGCGAAGTGGCCCTGCGTTTCTCGCGACCCCAGCGCGACTTTGTCGGCACCCCGGAACAGGTCGCGGATGCCATTCAGATCTGGTTCGAGAGCGGCGCCAGCGATGGTTTCATCATCAATTCGGTACTGCCGGATGGCCTGCAGTATTTCACTGAGTGGGTGGTGCCGGTGCTTCAACAGCGAGGGTTGTTCCGTACCGAGTACAGCGGCCACACCCTACGGGACAATCTCGGCCTGGAAGTGCCAGCGAACCGCTACAGTTTGGTTGAAACCCACGAGAAAGCGCTGGCCTGAACACATTCCCCTGTGGGAGCGGGCTTGCTCGCGAAGGCGTTGTGTCAGTCACTGAATATTCAACTGAGCTACCGCTTTCGCAGGCAAGCCAGCTCCCACACTGGTCATGTATTGCCCACAAAAAATCAGCGCCTGGCACAGATCCCTGTGGGAGCGGGCTTGCCCGCGAAGGCGGCGTGTCAGTCACTGAACATTCAACTGAGCCACCGCTTTCGCAGGCAAGCCAGCTCCCACAATGGTCATGCATTGCCCACAAAAATCAGCGCCTGGCACAGATCCCTGTGGGAGCGGGCTTGCCCGCGAAGGCGGTGTGTCAGCCACTGAATATTCAACTGAGCCACCGCTATCGCAGGAAAGCCAGCTCCCACAATGGTCATGCATTGCCCACAAAAATCAGCGCCTGGCACAGATCCCTGTGGGAGCGGGCTTGCCCGCGAAGGCGGTGTGTCAGCCACTGAATATTCAACTGAGCCACCGCTAT
>NZ_WJZM01000109.1:0-2987 GCF_021609545.1 Pseudomonas sp. PA-1-6B | reverse complement strand
CGGGGCATCAGTTATATCTGTGTCGGCTGCCAGGCCGTCACGGGAGCAAGCTCCCTCGCCACAGATTTAGCGTCGTGCCGAAGTTGTGTAGATACCTATGCTCATCGCAGGCAAGCCAGCTCCCACAGTTGATTGGGTTCACACATTTCTATCTGTGAGCACGGTCAACTGTGGGAGCTGGCTTGCCTGCGATAGCGGTGTTACGCCCTGCGCACTCGCAAGCAACGCCACAAAGCCGCAACCATCAGCACGCTGACCACTGCCCAACCCCAGGCCTGCTGGTTCAACAGCCCTTCACGATACATCTGCGGCGCAACGCCGGCACCGATGATAAAGGCCAGCAACGCAATCTCCCGACGTGGCCCGGTCACCGGGCGTATCAGGTACACCAGGGCCGGTAACACCAGCGCTGCGCTTGGAAAGCTGCGATAGCGCGGGTCAAACACCAGCGCCAGCATCATCACCGCACCGGCAAACCCGGCGATTGCAATCAGCCAGCCGGCGCGCTGCTCCAGCCAGTTGAACCCGCGCTCACGCCAGCCTTGCCGGGCGCTGAGGGCCAGCGCGGCATGAGCCAGCACCAGCAGGTTCAAGACCACCAGCAAGCCTGCCCATACCCATTCATCGTTGAAACGCGCAGTGACGCGGGTCAGTTCGGCCCAACTGCCAATGGAGCATGCTGCGACGGCCCCTAGCAACGGCAGTATTAGCGCAGAGCGAGTGCTGCGAACACGGCCGCCGAGCACCAGGGTGCCCAGCAGGATGAGCCCGCCGACGCCCAGCCACAGTGGCCAGTACGGCACATTGGTCACCGGGCCGGCGAGGATGCCTTTGTCCTGACGGTCTGCATCGAACAGCCCCCAGTAACCACCCACAGCCCCTTCACTCGCACGTTTCCATGGCTGGTCAAAGGCTTCGATCAGGTTGTAGCGCCAGCCATTGGCTTCGGCCATGGCCACGAAGCCGCGCATGAACCTGGCCTCATTGACCCGGCTGGGCACGGCGGTTTCGCGCTGCCGGCCTTCGCTGGGCCAGCCGGTTTCGCCGATCACGATGTCCTTGGGCGCGAATTTATGGCCGAAGGTCTGGCGCACATCGCCCACGTGCTTGAGAGCCTGGTCGATGCCGGACGGCTCATCTTCCCAATACGGCAACAGGTGAATGGTCAGGAAGTCCACCGCAGGCTCGATTTCCGGGTGTTGCAACCAGAACTCCCAGACATCGGCATAGGTGACGGGCTGCTTGATCTGGCTTTTAACCTGATGGATCAGCGCCACCAGTTGCTTGGCGGTGACTTCCTTGCGCAGCAGGGCTTCGTTGCCGACGATCACCGAGGTCACCACGTCCGGGCTGGCGTTGGCCGCCGCGATCAACTCGTTGATCTCTTTTTCGGTCGCCACGGGGTCGCTGCTGACCCAGGCCCCGGCCATCACCTTCAACCCATGCTTGCGCGCCATGTCCGGCAGGGCCTCCAGGCCGGTCATGGAGTAGGTGCGAATGCATTCAAAGCGCGTGGCGAGCAGCGCCAGGTCGGCGTCCATGCGCTCGGTGCGCAACCTGAACGGCTGGTCGAATGGGGATTGGTCTTTGTCGAACGGTGTGTAGGACGCACATTGCAGCTTATGGCTGGCGCTGGCGACGTCTGGCAACACCACGGGCCGGCCGAGGCCGTACCAGTAGCCGACAAGGGCAAGCACGCCGAGGATCAAGGCGAAGAAATAGGGCAGGGCAGGGAAGCGGGCAGTCGCGGGCATGGTCGGCTTATCTGGGAGAGCAAAGGCGCGCATCTTACCCGGATTTGCCGCAGCCCTGTGGGGCTGCATAATTTTGACATGCAAACTTCGGGCGGGATTCTGGCGATAACGCCTACAAAGTATCCTGCTGGCGATGTGATGTCGTTTCCTGCTCAACCAAGGTCGCTGACAGAGCAGGGCAAATGCCTACGCAGGTTGAAGATAAAACTGTCAGTACTCCACTGATGCCTCAGCAACCGGATCGATGCGCGTGAAGGGGGCGCGGTGCACCCTATAACAACAGTTTGACGTCGCTCGGCATCCGTCGGGCGCAGCACTTTCGGGGAAGTACTATGAAGATGCGACGACTCTTGGGCGCAGTTGCCACTCTGGTAGTTGCGATGGGCTCCACACTGGCCAGTGCCGACAGCAAGACCCTGAGCATCGGTTACGTGGACGGCTGGTCCGACAGCGTGGCCACTACTCATGTGGCGGCAGAGGTGATCAAGCAAAAGCTCGGCTACGACGTAAAACTGCAAGCGGTTGCCACCGGGATCATGTGGCAGGGCGTCGCCACCGGTAAACTCGATGCCATGCTTTCCGCCTGGCTGCCTGTAACCCACGGTGAATACTGGACCAAGAACAAGGACAAGGTGGTCGACTACGGCCCCAACTTCAAGGATGCCAAGATCGGCCTGATCGTGCCGGAATACGTCAAGGCCAAGTCCATCGAAGACCTCAAGACCGATACCACCTTCAAGAACAAGATCGTCGGCATCGACGCCGGTTCAGGCGTAATGCTCAAGACCGATGAAGCTATCAAGCAATATGGCCTGGACTACAAACTGCAAGCCAGCTCGGGTGCGGCGATGATTGCCGAACTGACCCGCGCCGAGGACAAGCAGGAGTCGATTGCGGTCACCGGTTGGGTGCCGCACTGGATGTTCGCCAAGTGGAAACTGCGTT
This sequence comes from Pseudomonas sp. PA-1-6B, assembly GCF_021609545.1. Lineage (NCBI taxonomy): Bacteria > Pseudomonadati > Pseudomonadota > Gammaproteobacteria > Pseudomonadales > Pseudomonadaceae > Pseudomonas > Pseudomonas sp. PA-1-6B. The sequence continues at coordinate 288 of NZ_WJZM01000109.1, read as the reverse complement.
TCCTGGACGACCCAAAAGGGATTTATGGTGCTGCTGAAACCGTCAACAGCATCGGCAGCAAGGGCCTGGAGAAGAAAGCGCCGGAAGTCGCAGCCTTCCTGAAGAAATTCCAGTGGGCCTCCAAGGATGAAATCGGTGAAGTCATGCTGGCGATTCAAGAAGGCGCCAAGCCGGACGCCGCGGCCAAGGACTGGGTAGCCAAGCACCCCGAGCGCGTCGCCGAATGGACTGCTAAATAAAAGCCACCGATGCAACCCTGTGGGAGGGGGCTTGCTCCCGAAAGCGGTG
>NZ_WJZM01000108.1:0-3154 GCF_021609545.1 Pseudomonas sp. PA-1-6B | reverse complement strand
GCCTTTTTGTAATGGGCAGATCGCGAGCTGATCCAATGTTGGCCAGAAGCTGTTTGGAGCTTCCTCGGATAGGCCTGATACATAGATGCAACCGGGTACCAATGTTTGAAAAGCGGGTTGAAAGTGGAGGGCGAGTCCATACATAGGAGCGAGCTTGCTCGCGAAAACCCCAAACGATAACGCAGCGCCTGAAGGCAAAATCCGATTCCCCTGCTGCACCTTGCTCCATTGCCTACGCCTGCGTCAGAATCCGCCGGCTTGTGCGCTGAGGTGGCCGTCTCTAAGGTGGCTCGGTCGCTGAATTGTTCAGTGATCGGGTTTAGTAGCCTGAAGGTTAATCCAGACAACGTGCACAAGCTTCATCGATCAGACATTGCGTCTGTGTTTGATGGTGGCTGTGCGCAGGGCACCTTCGGGTGCGCCGGCTTTGTTTGGATTCCCCGGTCTACTAACCTGCGCACAGCCGCCACCCTTATGTTTAGTAGCTAAAGGATGATGGCCCTAAACAGGAATTCAAACATGCTCAAACCAGACTCAACCACGCTCTTCACCGTCGCCCCCAACGCCAGCAACGAAACCCTCATCACCAACAGCTACGAAACCTTCACCAGCGTCAGCACCCTGCTGCTCGACCTGTCCGAAGACCTCAACGGCAAACACCGCGACATCGCCCTCGCCATCCACCAACTGAGCGAACTGGGCGTACTCCTCACCGCCAGACTCCTTGACCGCGAAGCGCCCTGCCCAGGCTGATGATCAGCTCTTCAACTCATTAGCCCGATGACTCGTCGCGTCGTTGTGAGCCACGTACAACGACTCGGCGAGTTGGCGCTTGGGGGCCTTGATGGATTCAGCCTCGGCACAAAGCCTTCTGCAATGACGAGAGCGGCGACTGCTTTCGGCCATGAGCGGACGTCCAGATTAGGGGAAAATAATTCTGTCCCCGCTTGCTACCGTTTGCTACTGCCGTGGGCATCGGCTATGCAGGCGTGCCGAGTAAGGTCAGAGCGAAGCACACTTGCATATCCGCTTATCACAAGCGAGGATCCACGTAGGCACATCGCCATCAACGGAGCATCACCTATGCCTCTTCAGACACGGAACGTTTTCATTGATACAGAGTTCTTCGTAAAAGCAGGACTAGAGTCCCTCCAAACAACTTCATATATTAGTAGCCTATTTGATTCGAGGGGCAAGTAGTGGCAACATCAAACCTGGAAAGACTTGAGAAGATTCTTGAGGGTTTAGGGCCTGGGATGGAGTCTATTCCTATATCGGTGAGGGAGTTGATAAGCTGGTTTGGAGCAGAGCGAAGAGGCTATATGGTGGCCTATAAAATCCGTAAAGTTCTGGATGCGTTAGGGGTAATCACTAAACCGGACTTCGATAGCGTACCCTTGGACTCAAAAGTGACACTCTATGCACCACTCCAAGAAGAAATCCAGACGCCGATAACTGATCAGAGCAATAATACAGCAGCAAACATCGAAAGCTCCCCAGTAGAACAAACTGAGGACACGACTCCTCCTCAAAATGAGTTTATATCTGGGGCTGTTTCTGAACCTGCTTTTCGAGTAAGCCGGCTTGAAGCCGCAGATGTAAAGCTTATCACGGTCAAACCCGATAGCAGTCTTATCGAGGCTATCACGCTAATGTTAAGACATGACTTCTCTCAGTTGCCTGTGATGACAAACGAACGAGATGTGAAAGGTGTTATCAGCTGGGAAAGTATCGCACCAAGGCTTGCGTTGACAAATACCGAGTCTGATCGTGTACGAGACTTTATGAAACCTCATAGAGAAATAAATTCTACCGATTCGATTTTTGCGGCTTTACCTAGGATAGTTGAATACTCATACGTTCTTGTGCGCTCAACCGATCAGCGTATTAGTGGAATCATTACTACTACTGACCTTAGCATCCAATTCAAACAGCTATCTGAACCATTCCTTCTGCTCGCGGAAATTGAAAATCACATCAGAACATTGATAGATGGAAAATTTACAAAGGAGGAGCTATCCAAATTAGTCAACCCCTCCGATAGCGAACGCACAATAGAATCAGTTGCAGATCTTACTTTTGGTGAGTACATCAGGCTCTTTGAAGATCCGGCTTTATGGTTAAAAACAAAACTGCAGGTTGATAGAAAAACGTTTATCAAAGAACTCGACAAAGTTCGTATCATTCGTAATGACGTAATGCACTTCGATCCTGATGGCATCTCAGAGGAAGATCACGAGCTACTGCATCATTTCGTGCGCTTTATTCATACCATACAAAGTTTGTCGAACAGTAGTTAAAAAACACGACGTACGAATCATGTTGACTTCGTTCCTGATGGCAGGGTGCCCTTACCTAGAATGGGCGCTTGGGCCATAGCTAACCAATAATTCTGGCTCATCTTGCTCCTAGCTCAAGGAAAATATATGGGTAAATATCATATAGTTAAATCAAGCAACGGTAACTATTATTATGTTTTACGAGCGCCCAATGCCGAAACAATTTTAGTAAGCGAACAGTTTGAAAGCCACAGCGCGGTTGAGGCTGCCATTCAACAAGCCATGGCCAGCGCCAACAATCCTGAGAGATTTAGAAAAATTGAATCGCGCGATGGAAAATTGTACTTCCAATTGATCGGCGATAATGGCGGCTTGCTAGGGTCAAGCGCGTTATATTCAAGCATGAAATCTTTAGAACGTGGAATCGCGGCAGCTATAAAGTACGGAGCAACTGACGCAACGATACATGATGCACTAGCAAGCTCTAAAATCGCACAAAAAATTGGTAGTGTAAGAACCTATATAACCTCTATTGAGTTGTTGCCTCAAGAAGCTGAGGCAGTAATTTTTTACAGAGGGCATGGGGACGTTGCCTACAAGCTTGTGCCAAGTCTTTACAGGAACCCAGGATGGATAAGAAATGAGCATATAATATTTCAAGAGTTGGTTCTGCGCTGCTCAAATGATTTCAAGTTGTCCGGACCTACCTTTAATGCCCTAGTAAAAATGCAACATTATGCGCTGCCAACCAGACTCTTGGATATTACCACAAATCCATTGATCGCCTTATACTTCGCATGTGCTGGCGGAGGCTCAGCTGATGCCGAAGTTATCGTTTTTAAAATTCCAAAAAATGAAATCAGATACTATGATAG
>NZ_WJZM01000107.1:0-3605 GCF_021609545.1 Pseudomonas sp. PA-1-6B | reverse complement strand
GGAATTTAATCTTGACGATGACCTACTCTCACATGGGGAAACCCCACACTACCATCGGCGATGCATCGTTTCACTGCTGAGTTCGGGATGGGATCAGGTGGTTCCAATGCTCTATGGTCGTCAAGAAATTCGGGTACTGAGTCGTGGCCAGCTGGCCTCGCTTCAGCAAATTGGGTATGTGATAGATCGTGGTGTTTTGTGAGCGTCGAACTTTCGGTTCATTGCGTCTTCACACACCGCAATCTGGCCTTTCGACTCAAATTGCTTGGGTGTTATATGGTCAAGCCTCACGGGCAATTAGTATTGGTTAGCTCAACGCCTCACAGCGCTTACACACCCAACCTATCAACGTCGTAGTCTTCGACGGCCCTTCAGGGAACTCAAGGTTCCAGTGAGATCTCATCTTGAGGCTAGTTTCCCGCTTAGATGCTTTCAGCGGTTATCTATTCCGAACATAGCTACCCGGCAATGCCACTGGCGTGACAACCGGAACACCAGAGGTTCGTCCACTCCGGTCCTCTCGTACTAGGAGCAGCCCCTCTCAAATCTCAAACGTCCACGGCAGATAGGGACCGAACTGTCTCACGACGTTCTAAACCCAGCTCGCGTACCACTTTAAATGGCGAACAGCCATACCCTTGGGACCGGCTTCAGCCCCAGGATGTGATGAGCCGACATCGAGGTGCCAAACACCGCCGTCGATATGAACTCTTGGGCGGTATCAGCCTGTTATCCCCGGAGTACCTTTTATCCGTTGAGCGATGGCCCTTCCATACAGAACCACCGGATCACTAAGACCTACTTTCGTACCTGCTCGACGTGTCTGTCTCGCAGTCAAGCGCGCTTTTGCCTTTATACTCTACGACCGATTTCCGACCGGTCTGAGCGCACCTTCGTACTCCTCCGTTACTCTTTAGGAGGAGACCGCCCCAGTCAAACTACCCACCATACACTGTCCTCGATCCGGATAACGGACCTGAGTTAGAACCTCAAAGTTGCCAGGGTGGTATTTCAAGGATGGCTCCACGCAGACTGGCGTCCACGCTTCAAAGCCTCCCACCTATCCTACACAAGCAAATTCAAAGTCCAGTGCAAAGCTATAGTAAAGGTTCACGGGGTCTTTCCGTCTAGCCGCGGATACACTGCATCTTCACAGCGATTTCAATTTCACTGAGTCTCGGGTGGAGACAGCGCCGCCATCGTTACGCCATTCGTGCAGGTCGGAACTTACCCGACAAGGAATTTCGCTACCTTAGGACCGTTATAGTTACGGCCGCCGTTTACCGGGGCTTCGATCAAGAGCTTCGCGTTAGCTAACCCCATCAATTAACCTTCCGGCACCGGGCAGGCGTCACACCCTATACGTCCACTTTCGTGTTTGCAGAGTGCTGTGTTTTTAATAAACAGTCGCAGCGGCCTGGTATCTTCGACCGGCATGAGCTTACGGAGCAAGTCCTTCACCCTCACCGGCGCACCTTCTCCCGAAGTTACGGTGCCATTTTGCCTAGTTCCTTCACCCGAGTTCTCTCAAGCGCCTTGGTATTCTCTACCCAACCACCTGTGTCGGTTTGGGGTACGGTTCCTGGTTACCTGAAGCTTAGAAGCTTTTCTTGGAAGCATGGCATCAACCACTTCGTTATCTAAAAGATAACTCGTCATCAGCTCTCGGCCTTGAAATCCCGGATTTACCTAAGATTCCAGCCTACCACCTTAAACTTGGACAACCAACGCCAAGCTGGCCTAGCCTTCTCCGTCCCTCCATCGCAATAACCAGAAGTACAGGAATATTAACCTGTTTTCCATCGACTACGCTTTTCAGCCTCGCCTTAGGGACCGACTAACCCTGCGTCGATTAACGTTGCGCAGGAAACCTTGGTCTTTCGGCGTGGGTGTTTTTCACACCCATTATCGTTACTCATGTCAGCATTCGCACTTCTGATACCTCCAGCAAGCTTCTCAACTCACCTTCACAGGCTTACAGAACGCTCCTCTACCGCATCACTTACGTGATACCCGTAGCTTCGGTGTATGGTTTGAGCCCCGTTACATCTTCCGCGCAGGCCGACTCGACTAGTGAGCTATTACGCTTTCTTTAAAGGGTGGCTGCTTCTAAGCCAACCTCCTAGCTGTCTAAGCCTTCCCACATCGTTTCCCACTTAACCATAACTTTGGGACCTTAGCTGACGGTCTGGGTTGTTTCCCTTTTCACGACGGACGTTAGCACCCGCCGTGTGTCTCCCATGCTCGGCACTTGTAGGTATTCGGAGTTTGCATCGGTTTGGTAAGTCGGGATGACCCCCTAGCCGAAACAGTGCTCTACCCCCTACAGTGATACATGAGGCGCTACCTAAATAGCTTTCGAGGAGAACCAGCTATCTCCGAGCTTGATTAGCCTTTCACTCCGATCCACAGGTCATCCGCTAACTTTTCAACGGTAGTCGGTTCGGTCCTCCAGTTAGTGTTACCCAACCTTCAACCTGCCCATGGATAGATCGCCCGGTTTCGGGTCTATTCCCAGCGACTAGACGCCCTATTAAGACTCGCTTTCGCTACGCCTCCCCTATTCGGTTAAGCTCGCCACTGAAAATAAGTCGCTGACCCATTATACAAAAGGTACGCAGTCACCCAACAAAGTGGGCTCCCACTGCTTGTACGCATACGGTTTCAGGATCTATTTCACTCCCCTCTCCGGGGTTCTTTTCGCCTTTCCCTCACGGTACTAGTTCACTATCGGTCAGTCAGTAGTATTTAGCCTTGGAGGATGGTCCCCCCATATTCAGACAAAGTTTCTCGTGCTCCGTCCTACTCGATTTCATGACTAAGAGATTTTCGCGTACAGGGCTATCACCCACTATGGCCGCACTTTCCAGAGCGTTCCGCTAATCTCAAAGCCACTTAAGGGCTAGTCCCCGTTCGCTCGCCACTACTAAGGGAATCTCGGTTGATTTCTTTTCCTCAGGGTACTTAGATGTTTCAGTTCCCCTGGTTCGCTTCTTGCACCTATGTATTCAGTACAAGATAACCATCTTATGATGGCTGGGTTCCCCCATTCAGACATCTCCGGATCAAAGTCTGTTTGCCGACTCCCCGAAGCTTTTCGCAGGCTACCACGTCTTTCATCGCCTCTGACTGCCAAGGCATCCACCGTATGCGCTTCTTCACTTGACCATATAACCCCAAGCAATCTGGTTATACTGTGAAGACGACATTCGCCGAAAATTCGAATTTCTCAGTTAAGAGAACTCACAAATTTTACCTTAGCCTGATCCGTTACCAGTGAAAGTAACGTTCAGTCTATCTTTCTATCACATACCCAAATTTTTAAAGAACGAACTAGTCAAAGACTAGAAATCAACATTCACCATCACAACAATGGAATGCTCATTTCTAAGCTTTATACAAACAGAAGCAGTAGTGGTGGAGCCAAACGGGATCGAACCGTTGACCTCCTGCGTGCAAGGCAGGCGCTCTCCCAGCTGAGCTATGGCCCCGTATTTCTACAGGCGTTTCCCACACAAAATTGGTGGGTCTGGGCAGATTCGAACTGCCGACCTCACCCTTATCAGGGGTGCGCTCTAACCAACTGAGCTACAGACCCAATTTCG
>NZ_WJZM01000106.1:0-3634 GCF_021609545.1 Pseudomonas sp. PA-1-6B | reverse complement strand
CACATTGGATCGCGGGGCATCAGTTATATCTGTGTCGGCTGCCAGGCCGTCACGGGAGCAAGCTCCCTCGCCACAGATTTAGCGTCGTGCCGAAGTTGTGTAGATACCTATGCTGCGATAGCGGTGGGTCAGCAACTCTGGGGAGGCTGTCACGCCGCTATCGCAGGCAAGCCAGCTCCCACAGGTTTGAGCGCCGTTGGGTGGTCCGGATCAGTCCCGGGCCAGTGCTTCTATCGGGTCCAACCGCGCCGCATTCCGCGCCGGTACAAAACCAAACACAATGCCGATCAACGTCGAACAGGCAAACGCGGTAATGATCGAGCCCACCGAAAACACCATCTCCCACTCCTTCACAAACAGCGAAAACAGGTAGCCGATGGCGTAGGACAACGAGATCCCGATGACCCCGCCGATCAGGCACACCATCACCGCCTCCACCAGAAACTGCTGGCGAATATCCGATTGCCGCGCCCCCACCGCCATGCGAATCCCGATTTCACGGGTGCGCTCGGTGACCGACACCAGCATGATATTCATCACACCAATACCGCCCACCAGCAAAGAAATCACCGCAATCAACGACAGCAACAGCGCGAGGGAGCGGCTGGTTTTCTGCACCGTCTGCATGATGCTGTCGAGGTTGTTGGTGAAGAAATCCTTGGTGCCGTGGCGTTGCAGCATGAGCTTATTGACGTTGTCTTCCACCACCTTGCTCGGCTGGCCGTCCTTGATCCGCACGGTGATGCTGTCCAGATGACGCTGGCCCAGCAGACGGCCCGCCGCGGTTTCGTATGGCACCCACACGTTCAGGGCCTTGCTGGCGGCAAACATGTTTTTATTGTCCGCCGTCACCCCGATCACCGTGCACGGCAGGTTGCCTATCAGGATCACCTGGCCCAGCGGGTCGATGTTGGGCCCGAACAGGCGCTGGCGAGTATTGTGGTCGATCACCACCACCTGGGCCTGGCGCCGCGCATCGCTTTCGCTGAAGGCAATGCCGGCTTCAAGCTTGAGGCCCTTGACCTTGAAGTAGCGGTCACTGACACCATTGACCTGTGCATCCACGTCGATGTTGCCAAAGCGCAGCATCAGGTTGCGGCCCACCACCGGCGTGGCGCTGTCGACGTAATACAGCTGGTTCAGCGCGTCCACATCCGAGGGCATCAGCGTCTGGATCGCCGAGGCTCGACTGTCGCCAAAGCTGGTGCCGGAAAAGATATCGATGGTGTTGCTGCCAATCGCCTGGATGTCCTTGAGCACATAGCGCTTGGCGCCTTCGCCGATGGCCGAGATCGACACCACCGAGGTGATGCCGATGACAATCCCGAGCATGGTCAGCAAGGTGCGCATGCGGTGGGAGATCAGCGCCACCCACGCCATGTTGAACGCTTCCTTGAACAGCCCCAGGCTCGCCACCAGGCGCCGCGCCCCGCTGCGTCGGGGCTCGACCGGCGCCTCGACGGGCAATTCCAGGCCAACGCTGTCGTTGGCCTTGTCGCTGATGATCTCGCCATCACACACCTCGACAATGCGCTGGGCGTTCGCCGCGACTTTGGGGTCGTGGGTGACGATAATCACCGTGTGCCCCGCCGCGTGCAGTTCGGCGAGGATGCGCATCACCTCCTTGCCGCTGTGGGTGTCGAGGGCGCCGGTGGGTTCGTCGGCCAGGATCACTTCACCGCCATTCATCAAGGCCCGCGCGATACTCACCCGCTGCTGTTGACCGCCAGACAGTTGGCTGGGCCGATGGCTGGTGTGGCCCGACAGGCCCAGGCGTGCCAGCAGTTCCCCGGCGCGGCTATGGCGCTGGCTTTGCGAGGTGCCGGCGTAGATCGCCGGCATCTCCACGTTGTGCAAAGCGCTCAGGTGCGCGAGCAAATGGTAACGCTGGAAGATAAACCCGAAGTAATCGCGCCGCAGCTCTGCCAGTTGCTCATCGCCCAGGGAGCGGGTTTCGATGCCATTGATCTTGTAGCTGCCGGCGGTGGCGTAATCCAGGCCACCGAGGATGTTCATCAGGGTCGATTTACCCGAACCGGAGGCGCCGATAATCGCCAGCATTTCCCCGGCATGGATGGTCAGGTCGATGCCCTTGAGCGCGATGAACTCACGCTCGCCGGCCATGAAGCTGCGGGTGATGCCCTTGAGTTCCAACAGAGGCTGGGTCATGACTCAACTCCCCGCCACGTCAGGTGTAGCATCACCGATCACCACGGTATCGCCCTCGGCCAGGCCGTCCAGGATCTGCACCTTGACGTTGTTATTGATACCGGTCTTCACCGTGCGGGCGACCGCCTTGCCCTTGGCATCCAGCACCCGCACTTCGTAGCGGCCATCGGCATTGCGCACGCCCAGCGCCGCCACGGGCACCATCAGCGCGGCCTGGGCGGTGTCGAGCACGATGCGCACCTGGGCGGTCATGGCGATGCGCAGGCGGTGCTCTGGGTTGGGCACGTCGAACAGCGCGTTGTAAAACACCGCGGTGTTTTGCTTCGGTGTACCGGCGGTCTGGGTTTCCAGGAAGTTCTGCGGCGCCGGCTCGGTGCCGCGCAGCTTGGCGTAATAGCGCTTGTCCGCCTCGCCGAGAATGGTGAAGTACACCTGCTGGCCGGGGCTGATATGAATCACATCCGCTTCCGACACTTGGGCCTTGACGGTCATGGTGTCCAGGTCTGCCAGCTTGAGCAGCACGGGCGCCAACTGGCTGGCAATCACGGTCTGGCCTTCCTGGGTGACGATGCCCACCACGTCGCCGTCGATGGGAGCGTTGATGCGGGTATAGGCCAGGTTGACCTTGGCGGTGTCGATCTGGATGTGCGCGCTTTTGATCTGTGCGTCCAGGGACAGCAGGTTGGCCTGCTGCACCTGGTAGGTCGATTCGGCGTCTTCGAAATCCTGGCGCGACACCGACTCATCGGCCTGCAAGCCTTTGTAGCGCTCATATACGGACCTGGCCTGCTTGAGCTGCGCGGCCGTCGCCCGGCGTTGGGCCTGGAGGTTTTCTTCATCGACCTGGGCTTTGCGCAGGGTGTTCTGCAGGATCAAGGGGTCGATTTCAGCCAGCCATTGGCCCTTCTTTACCTTGTCGCCAACTTTGACTTTCAGCGACTTGAGCTGGCCAGAGACCTGGGCACCGACGTCGACTTGTTTGACGCCTTCGAGCAGGCCGGTGGCCAATACCGCGTTTTCGATATCGCCGCGTTCGGCGGTCGCGGTGAGGTATTGGGGGGCGTCGGCGGGGGCGTTTACGGTGTAGATGGCCAGGCCGATTGCGACGGCCACTGAAGCCAGAATGCCGATTTTGCGGAGTTTAGACGTTTGCATGGTTGGCTTCTTGATTGAGTACAAATATGGTTGCGCGCTGACGCTGGCCTGGGTAAAGACCTGACAGCCGACCCCTGTCTACCTGACACCCCTCGGTCCAAATGTGGGAGCTGGCTTGCCTGCGATGGCGGCCTTCTGGTCGACCATTTAGTTGGGTTGGAATGCGTACATATCCATTGCTGCGGTAACGGCCACCTAGGGTTCCGCTCTGACAGCGGCTCACTTTTGAAAAGCGCAAAAGTAAGCAAAACGCTCTTGCCCCACCACTCGGCACCTCGCCTAGGCTCGGTGTGCCCGTAATCCGCCAGTG
>NZ_WJZM01000105.1:0-3676 GCF_021609545.1 Pseudomonas sp. PA-1-6B | reverse complement strand
GTTGTTGTTCCACGGGCTCGAGGGTGTCGAGGGTGTCCTTGATCTTCAGCAGTTCCTCGCCGTCCCGGGCGCGGAAATACTGGCCGCCGGTGGTCTCGGCCAGTGCCTTGAGCGCCGGTTCGTCGAGGTCCAGGCTCGGGTTTACGCCAAGGATGCCCAGGGAGCCGGTTTGCTCGGGGTCGGCGCCGATGCCGATGGGGTAGATTTTCACGCCTTCCTCGGCCGCCAGGCGCGCGGCGGTCAACGGGTCGATCTGCCCGGCGTTGTTGGCGCCGTCGGTGACCAGGATCAGCACACGGCTTTGCGCCGGGCGCTGGCGCAGGCGTTTTATGGCCAGGCCGATGGCGTCGCCGATGGCGGTGTTCTTGCCAGCAATGCCGATGCGCGCTTCATCCAGCCAGGTGCGCACGGTGCGGCGGTCAAAGGTCAGGGGCGCTTGCAGGTAGGCTTGGCTGCCGAACAGGATCAGGCCCACGCGGTCACCTTCACGCTCCTCCAGAAAGTCTCCCAGCAGGTGCTTGACCAGGGCCAGGCGGCTGACGTCTTCGTCCTGCCAATGCATGTCGGGAAAATCCATGGAGCCAGAGACATCCACCGCCACCAGCAAATCCCGGCCGCTGGCAGCAATCGGCAAGGGTTCGCCCAGCCATTGCGGGCGGGCGGCGGCGGTCAACAGCAGCAGCCACAGCACCACGAATGGGGCTTGCTGGCGCCAGCCGGGCAGGTTGGCGCGGGCACGGCGGCGGGCCAGGCCTTCGAGGTCGCTGAGGTAGCTGACTTTGAGCGCCGGTTCGCCGCTGTCGGCCACGGGCAGCACCAGGCGCATGACCCAGGGCAGTGGCAACAGGGCGAAGATCCACGGCCAGGCGAACTCAAACATGTTTGCGAATCCAGGTGTCGACGGCTTGGGTGAGGCCGGCGATGGCTTTGTCGTCGAGCTTGCATTCGGGTTTGTAGGCGCCTTCCACCAATACCATCCAGCGCGTCAGGCCGGCGGCGGGGCAGCGGTTGTCGAGGAAGGCCAGCCATTTACGCCCGTTGAGGGTATGGCTCTGGCTATAAGGGTAGTCGTTACGGCACAGGCGCTTGAGCAGGCCGTTGAGTTGCTGCAGCCAGGCGCCCGCAGGCGCACCGTCGTAGGGCTTGGGCATCAAAGCCAACTCGGCCAGGGCGGCGATACGCAACGGGTCCAGCGGTTGTTCGGCGCGGGCCACAGGGCGGCGGGCCGGCAGGAAACGGCGCAGCCACCACAAGCCCCAACCGAGCAGTGGGATCACCAGCAGCAACAGCCACCAGCCCGGCGCCGGTGGCCAGAAGCCAATGGCGGGCGGGGCGATCAGCGGTTGCAGTTGGTCCAGGCTGCTCATGGTTTTTTAACCGGGCGTTGCGGGTTGAGGTATTCGCGCAGTTGCTCGACCATTTCACTCTGGGTGCTCAAGGGCATCAACAACAGCCGCAGTTTCTGCGCGAGCAGTTCCCAGCGGGCGATACGTGCTTCGGCCTGGGCCTTGTAGGCCTGGCGCAGGTCGATGTTCAGCGTGTCCAATTCCAGTTGCGCACCTCTTTGCGCGAAACGCAGCAGCCCGGCGGCGGGCAGGGCGTGGTCCAACGGGTCAGAGATTGGCAACAACAGCAGGTCGCAATGGCGCGCCAGCAGGCTCAGCTGTTGCTCGGCGCCTTCGGTGAGGGCGCGCTCATCACAGATCACCACCACCAGGCTGCCGGGGCGCAGCACCTCGCGGCCACGGCGTAAGGCCATGCCCAGGGCATCCGCTTCCGGCTGACGCTCGGTGTTCAGGCTCTGGTTGACCCGCACCAGCCGGTTGAGCAGTTGCAACAGGCTCTGTTTGCTGCGCCGTGGCTTGATCTCGTAGTGCTCGTTGTCGCCGAACACCAGCCCGCCCACCCGGTCGTTATGGCCAAGAGCGGCCCAACCGATCAGGCTGGCGGCCTGGGCGGCAAGCACCGACTTGAACATTTGCCCCGAGCCGAAAAACAGCCGGCAACTTTGTTCGACCATGATGAAAATCGGCCGTTCGCGCTCTTCGTGGAACAGCTTGGTGTGCGGCTCCTGGGTACGCGCGGTGACGCGCCAGTCGATGGTGCGCACGTCGTCGCCGGCCTGGTACACGCGCACCTGGTCGAAATCGACGCCACGCCCGCGCAGCTTGGAGTGATGCAGGCCCACCAGTGGGCTACGCTGGCCAGGCGTGGAGAACAACTGCACCTCACGCACGCGGTGGCGCATCTCAATCAATTCACTGAGGGTTACGCGGATGCCATCGCTTGCGTTCATCGACTTCAAGCGACGGCAACGACGTCGAGAATGCGTTGCACCACGCGGTCCTGGTCGACACCGGCGGCTTCGGCCTCGAACGACAGGATGATACGGTGACGCAGCACGTCGAACAGCACCGCCTGGATATCTTCCGGGCTGACAAAATCGCGACCGGCCAACCAGGCATGGGCCCGGGCACAACGGTCCAGAGCGATGGAGCCACGAGGGCTGGCGCCATAGGCGATCCACTCGGCCATTTCCGGGTCGAACTTGGCAGGGGTGCGCGTGGCCATCACCAGTTGCACCAGGTATTCCTCCACGGCATCGGCCATGTACAGGCCGAGGATTTCCTTGCGGGCGGCAAAGATGGCCTGTTGGCTGACCCGGCGCTCGGGCTTGGTTTCGCCATTGAGTGCTTCGCCACGAGCTTGCTGCAGGATGCGGCGCTCGACGGCGGCGTCCGGGAAGCCGATCTTGACGTGCATCAGGAACCGGTCGAGCTGGGCTTCGGGCAGCGGGTAGGTGCCTTCCTGCTCGATGGGGTTTTGCGTGGCCATCACCAGGAACAGCGGCGACAGCTCGTAGGTGCTGCGGCCCACGCTGACCTGGCGCTCGGCCATGGCTTCGAGCAAGGCCGACTGCACCTTGGCCGGGGCACGGTTGATTTCGTCTGCGAGCACCAGGTTATGGAAGATCGGCCCCTGCTGGAATACGAAGCTGCCGGTTTCCGGACGATAGATCTCGGTGCCGGTGATATCGGCGGGCAACAGGTCGGGGGTGAACTGGATACGATGGAACTGCGCTTCGATCCCTTCGGCCAACTCCTTGATCGCCTTGGTCTTGGCCAGCCCCGGCGCGCCTTCGACCAGCATATGGCCGTCAGCGAGCAGGGCGATCAGCAGGCGATCAATGAGTTTTTCCTGGCCGAGAATCTGCGTAGAAAGAAAGGTTCGCAGCGCAAGCAGCGCTTCACGATGTTCCATCGATGACGGTTCCTGGAAAGATGAGCCTGGGTGTCGTGACAGAACACCGGGCCTGGGGCGTTTACTTTAATGCATCGCGGGGTGCGGCGACTAACGGCTTGATGGGTATTTTTGGCGAAACTTACAGGATTGCGGTGTGAGAGGCATAACAGTTGGGTAGGTAGAGCACGGTCACTGTGGGAGCTGGCTTGCCTGCGATCCAGTCAACTCGGTGATTCAGGCACACCGAGTCGATACCTTCGCAGGCAAGCCAGCTCCCACAGTTGATCGCGCCCGGCCACACACTCCACGATGCGAAGCGAGCCGCTCTTGCTCTTGATCTGCTTTTGATCTTGATCTTAAGCGCCCCGTCAAACCACGCTGGCCGGAATTCGACAGGGATTTGGGGGGTAAACCGGCAGGGATGCCGGTTTAG
>NZ_WJZM01000104.1:0-5537 GCF_021609545.1 Pseudomonas sp. PA-1-6B | reverse complement strand
GTCGTAACGTGGCCCCGGGCGGCGCTGCGCGCGGCCAACTGGCGGCTGGGGATCAGCGCCGGGGTCGCTTGATCCCAGGCTGCTGCGTCATGACACAAACGTTGTAACAGGCCTGTATAGGCGTCGAACATTCCATCCAGGACGCCTTCGGCGAACAGCCCTTCACGGGCATCGAGGTTAACCAGAATGCCGCCGTCCAGCTCGGTGACTTGGGCGTCGAGCCACACTTGCGGACCCTGGGAAATGATCCAGGCCGGTTGGCCGAAACTCTCCTGCACGCCCTCGGCGAACAACTCCCCCAGGCCCAGCGCACTGGTGTACACCACGGGCGCCAGGACTTGCTCACCACGCAGGCGCGACAGCTCACGCAACACCTCCAGCCCGGTAAATTCAATGTGGGTCGCATCGCTGTGGAAGCGTCGTTGCAGCCCTGTGGCACGGGCGGCGAAGGTGCCGGTCACACGGCCATCCCAGGCCAGCAGGATCGAGGAGGTAAAGTCACCGACCAGGCGCTCGACATCCTCATGCAACGGCGTGCGGTTGAACAGCGGCAGGTTGAGTAACAGCTCGGGCGTCTCGCACCAGGCGCCGAGGGCTTCGCAAAACACCGCCGCCAGGGCCATGGCCGGGGTGAGGGCGTGCTCGCGGGCGTGGCGTTCAAATGCCTGGCGCTGGGACGGCGCCAGCCAATGATGACGGCGACGCACTTGGCGCTCATCGCCTTGGGGCTTGATGGGCAGGCGCGGGGCGCCGGGCAGGGTGTCCAGGCGCTGCAGCCAATAGTCGCGGGCGTGTTGGTGACGTGCTCGGTGCTCGGGGCTGGCCTGTTCCTGACGCAGGTCGGCCAGGTAGCGCGGGAAGCTGTAGGCCAGCGCGGGCAGGGGCTGTTGGCGGTACAACTGCACCAGGTCGCCCAGCAGGGTGCGCAGGCTCAAGGCGTCGGCGGCGAGCATGTCCAGGTTCAGGTGCAGGCGGGTGCCGTGGGGCAAAAGCGAGAGCTGAATATCCAGCACCTGGCCGTTTTCCACCGCCAATTGGCGATGTGACAGCGCGGCGCGCAAGGCTTGCAGTTGCTGTTGCAGTTGTGTGGCATCGACCTGGCGCAGGTCATGCACCTTCAGCCCCGGCCATGGGCTACGGGGCAGGATCTGTTGGCGACCCTCCTCCAGAAACTGCGCACGCAACATGGGGTGGCGTGCCAGCAAGGCCTGTACGGCGGCTTCCAGGCGGAGCGGGTCTACGTCCTGGCCGTCGAATTCGTTATAGAAGTGCGCCGCCACACCGCCTAGCTGTTGCCCAGGCGCACGGCCGATCCAGTACGCGTGCTGCATGGGCGCCAGTTCAAAGGGTAGGCCGTCGTGCGCATGGCTATGGGTGGGCGCGGGCGTCACCGGCTCGGTGTCCAGCAGCGTCAGCCAGGCGCACAGGCGTGGGTCGGCCACCAGTTCGGCGAACCGTGCGGCCAGGCCCTGGCGGCGCCATTGGCCGGCGAGGCGGATCAGGGTCACCGAATCGAGCCCCCATTCAATCAGGTTGGCCTCCAGGGGGATCTGCTCGGCAGGCTGGCCCAGGGCTTCGGACAGGGAACGGCGCAACAGTGTTGCGGTTGAGGTGCTGGGAGTGGCCATGGCTCAACGTCTTCTCATCGCTAGGGCCCGGGCCGGCGTTGGCCCAGGCGCTGAAGGCAGGTAACTGCGTGGAAGAAGATGCTAGTCATTCTCATTGTGTGGACTACCCGCATCGAATCGTTTTTGCCCCGTATCCGTTTGCCTGGCGCGGGGGACAGCGGCGCCGGGGCGGGCCATGGCGGCGTTCAGTGCGCGGGATACGGTTGGAAAATGACTTGAATCGGGTAGCGCCGCGCCGCCGCCCTTGACTACCGTCGCTCGCCGCCCTTTTGCAGGGCTTGACCCTTGATGGAGGTGTGGATGTCAGTCGATTCAGGTTTACAAGTGCGCGGTCTGCGCAAGCGCTACAACAATGGCGTCCAAGCGTTGCGCGGCGTGGACCTGAATGTGGGCCCTGGCATGTACGGTTTACTCGGCCCCAATGGCGCGGGCAAAAGCAGCCTGATGCGCACCCTGGCAACCTTGCAGCAACCGGACGCCGGCAGCATCGAACTGGATGGGCTGGATGTGCTCGCCGAGCCCGGGCAGTTGCGCCGCCGCTTGGGTTACCTGCCGCAGCAGTTGGGTGCGTACCCGGGGGTGAGTGC
Organism: Pseudomonas sp. PA-1-6B; assembly: GCF_021609545.1. Lineage (NCBI taxonomy): Bacteria > Pseudomonadati > Pseudomonadota > Gammaproteobacteria > Pseudomonadales > Pseudomonadaceae > Pseudomonas > Pseudomonas sp. PA-1-6B. The sequence continues at coordinate 3,322 of NZ_WJZM01000104.1, read as the reverse complement.
CCGGGATTTGCTTGAGCGGTTCGCCTGGCTCAAGGGGCGCACCGACAGCCGCCAGCGCCGAGAGGAAGTCGAAGGCCTGCTGGCCAAGGTCAACCTTCAGGACGCTGCGCACCGCGCCCTCGCCACTTACTCGGGGGGCATGTTGCGCCGCTTCGGCATTGCCATGGCCCTGATCGGCTCGCCGCGCCTGTTGATTGTCGATGAGCCCACCGCCGGCCTCGACCCGGCCGAGCGCAACCGCTTTCACCGGGTGCTGGCGGATGTGGCGGCCGAGTCGATCGTGCTGTTGTCGACCCATATCGTCGAAGACGTCGAGAACCTGTGCAGCCGCCTGGCGGTGCTGGCCGGGGGGCGGATTATCATCGAAGGCCGTCCGGCAGATTTGCTGCGCGCCGAACAGGGCCGCTTGTGGGAGGCTTCATTCGCCCGTGGTGAGCCGCTGCCGCCTGCCTTGCATGTGGCCGCAAGCCCCGTTGGCAGCCGGGTAATCGTGCACGGCGAGCGCCCGGCTGATCCGCGCTTCACGCCCCACACCCCGCGCCTGGAAGATATCTATTACCTGGCGCTGGCCCAGGCCGGCGAGGCGGGCGAGGCATGAATACCTTTGCTCTGTTGATGCGTGAAGCCTGGGTGGAAGTGCGCGCCGGGCTGCGCAGCGGCATACCGTTGCTGGTGTTTTTGGGCCTCACCGGCTATTTGCTGATGTCCCTGACCAATGCCGACTACGTGCAGAAAATGGGCGCCAGCGACATTGCACGCAATGCCCCGAGCCTGATCTACCTGATGTCGTGCGGGTGCATGTTCTTTCTGTTCTTCGCCTGGGCCTGGGTTTTTGCACAACCGGCGCTGCGCGACCGCAAGGCGCAGTTGGAAGAGGTGCTGCTGGCCTTGCCGCTGTCGTTGCCGGCATTGTTGTGGGGGCGGTTCATTGGTGCAGCGCTGGTGGGCGGCTTGCTCGCCAGTTCGCTGATCGTCGGGTTTTTGGTCAGCCCGGTGCTGGGTTGGCTCGGTTGGGTACCGGCGGCGAGTATCGGTGCGCCGATGTGGTCGGCGCTGGGATTTGCCTGGGTCGCCTTGTTATTGCCGGTGAGTACCGGGATCGGTGCGCTGTATTACCTGCTGGCCTTGCGCAGCCGTGGCTTGGCCGCGCCATTCGGGTTGGCGACGGTGTTGATGCTGTTGTGGATGTTTGCCGTGGTGGTGCTCAAGGGCGGGCATATCAACCCACTGTTGGCGGCCAGCCTGGACCCATCGTTGTTTACCTTTGCCCAGGCCCAGGTGGAAACCTGGAGTGCCGCGCAGAAATCCCAATCGCTGTTGGCGCTGACCTCGGGTTTCTGGCTTAACCGCCTGCTGTGGTGCGCAGTGCCCCTGCTGTTACTGGCCGTGGTGTTGGCCCGTACCACACGTCAGGGTTTGATGGGCAAGCGCAGCGGGGCGGTGTTGGCAGAGCCGCCGATGCGGTTGGCGAACGCCATGACGTTGCCTGGCCCGCTGGTTGGCAGCCAGTGGCCACGGGCCTTGTGGTGCGAGGCGCGTTGGCAGGCGCGCCAAGTGTTTGCCCGGCGTATCGGCTGGGTGGCCCTGGGCTTGCTGCTGGTGATGGGTGTACTCAGTGGTTTTGTCCACGGAGTGTGGCATGCGCGTGGGCCGATGGTGCCTCGGGCAGATCTGACCCTGCCCCTGCTGTCGAGCGCGTTGTTTCTGGTGATCGCGTTTATCGTCGCAGCCTTGGTTGGGCTGGTGTGCCGGCGCGATGATGTCGAAGGTATTGGCGCCATGTTGCAGGCCACTGCAGCGCCGGCGTGGTTGCGCCTGCTGGGGCGAGTGGCCTGCGTGCTGCTGGCGACGCTGGCCCTGGCGTTGGTGCCGGGCCTGGCGAGCTTGCTGGTCAGCGCGATTGCCGCGCCCGACAGCCTGGCGCCGGGCTTTGTGCTGGTCTATCAAGCGCTGGTGTTCGCGCCGCCGCTGATGGAGTTGGCGATGCTCACGGTGCTGGTGCATGCGCTGATTCGTCGCTCGGGGCTGGCGTATGCCACCTCGATGCTGCTGACGTTTTTCCTGGTGCTCAACCATGAATTGGGGCTGGTCAGTTACCCGCCCTATGCCATGGCGATCCCCGCGCATGTGAGTGTGTCGCTGCTGACCGGCTGGGCGCCTTGGGTGGCGTTTCTCGCCGCATTGGACGGTTGGAAACTGGCCGGTTGCCTGGTGCTGCTCGCGGTGGCGGCACTGGCGTTGCCCCGTGGGCCAGAGCGGCGCCGCTTGAGTGATGTGCGCGACGGTTTGCTCGGTTTGCCGGGGGCGTTGCTGGCCCTCGGCGCTGTGGGCATGCTTGGCAGCGGCGTGCTGTTGCAGCGGCATCTGGTGGAGTTGGGCGGTTACCAGTCTGTCGCTGCGCAACGTGCCGAACGCGCTGACTGGGAACAGCGCTGGCTGCCCGGCGCGAGCGCCTGGCAGGTGGCCGGTGGGCAGTTGCAACTGCGGGTTGATTCGGCGGCGCGACAGGTAGCGGGCCAATGGACGTTGCAGGGGGTGGTCGCCCCTCATCTGGACGCCGAGCTTCCGCCGGGCCTGCAGGTGACAGGCGCCAGCGTGCTGGGCCGGCCGGTGAGGTTCGAACAGGCCAGCGAGCATCTGCGCGTACTTCTGGACGGCTGCGCGGCGAGCGGTTGCCAGGTGGCATTGAACTGGACGGTGCGCGCCGACGGCTGGCCTGCCGAAGGTGAGGCGTTCTGGCTCGGGCCTCAGGGGGTGTGGCTGCAAGCGCGCCGCGTGGTGCCGCGCCTGGGCCTGGACAGCGAGCGCCTACTGCGTGCGCCGGCCCAGCGCAGTGAAGCCGGGTTGCCAATGTTGGTGCCACAACTGCCGACGGGCGCGGCGGTAGCCGTGGAGGCTGTTGCCCCAGCCGGCGATTGGCAATGGCAGGTCGAGGTCGATGGCCGCACCTTTAGCGGTCGCAGCCTTGGCTCACTGGACTTTGCCTATGTCACGCCGACTCAGGCAGACCCCAGCCGTGCGCACACCCGCGCTGAAATACAGCAAGACCTGAACTTAATGAGCGCCTGCGTAGCACGACGCCTGGGCAGCCTGCCCCGTGTCGAGCACCTGAGCCTGTGGCCTGCTGGCATGGGCACCAGCCGTTTGAGCCACGGCCATCTGTTGCTCAGCCAGTCACCGAATTGGGACGTGGCGCCGGTCGGCGTCGGGCGCTGGACGCGTCGCGCCCACATTGCCGAGCTGCTTGCCCGCCAATGGCTGATCGAGGCCAGCGACCTGCGCCAGATCCCCGGTTACCTCGGGTTGAGCCAGGGGGTGGCGG
>NZ_WJZM01000103.1:0-7298 GCF_021609545.1 Pseudomonas sp. PA-1-6B | reverse complement strand
GGGTTCGATTCAGGCTTTGGACCGGGCTGGGGCACGGGGTTCGATTCAGGCTTCGGACCGGGCTGTGGCACGGGGTTCGATCCCGGCTTCGGACCAGGCTGTGGCACGGGGTTCGATCCCGGCTTCGGACCCGGCTGTGGCACGGGGTTCGATCCCGGCTTCGGACCCGGCTGGGGCACGGGGTTCGATTCCGGCTTCGGACCTTGCCTGGGATTTAAGTCCGGGGTTGGCCCGTCCTTTGTATCAGGGCAGTGACAGTGAGCGACATTGATGTTCACATGCACATTTGCTTCAGCATCATTTGTGACATTCACTGAAGGCATCGGCACTGACGGCTTCACTGGATGATCGTTTCTACCCGGTTTCGGCGTCAATCCGCCGTGATCTATTAACACCCCCGGACCTTTTGCATCCGGCCTCACCGCTTGATCAGTTGTACCTGGCTTCACCGGCTGGTCTTTTGCATCCGGCCTCACCGCTTGATCAGTCGTACCTGGCTTCACGGGCTGGTCTTTTGCATTCGGCTTCACCGACTGATCAGTCGTACCTGGCTTCACCGGCTGGTCTTTTGCATCCGGCTTCACCGCTTGATCAGTCGTACCTGGCTTCACCGGCTGGTCTTTTGCATCCGGCTTCACCGCTTGATCAGTCGTACCTGGCTTCACCGGCTGGTCTTTTGCATCCGGCTTCACCGCTTGATCAGTTGTACCTGGCTTCACCGGCTGGTCTTTTGCATTCGGCTTCACCGCTTGATCAGTCGTACCTGGCTTCACGGGCTGGTCTTTTGCATTCGGCTTCACCGACTGATCAGTCGTACCTGGTTTCACCGGCTGGTCTTTTGCATCAGGCCTCCCCGTTTGATCAGTGGTACCTGGCTTCACCGGCTGGTCTTTTGCATCAGGCTTCACCGCTTGATCAGTTGTACCTGGCTTCACTGGCTGCTCTTTTGCCTCCAGATCAGGCGTAATACTTTTCCCCAAAAGCATCTCCCGCATGGATTTGAAGAACTGCTCGAGCATGTCAAATACTCTGGTGAGCGCCGTAGCACTCACCATGACCTCACTGTTTTCATTGCGTGCAGCTGCGGGGTTGAGGTTTAAATGGGTCGTCGGAGGTTTAGGTTGCATGTCGACTTTCAACGGGGTCGGCAACTGCCCACTCAGAGGTGATGTATCAACTTTGACAAAGGGCGAATTATTGACAGATAGAGACATTCATAAACTCCTTAATCGGCGCCACCTGACTCCGTTAAATGGCCAGGGAAGCAATAGCCTTAATGAACTGCAAGCAACAGCACTGCCTGACAGCTGCTAATTTGTGGGAGTTAACGCTGACCAGTTCCTAAAATCGCGCTTCATATAAAGAAACCAAACCAAATTTTCAGACTTTGCCTCGTGCTTTTTAAAGAACACCTCCGTTTGCCGCACCCGAACGTGTGCGTGACAGAAATACAGACTAACAACTCACCTGAAACGCAAATTTTCGATACAATTCAAAACGCCACGTAACCGCCCACTTTGATATTTCGCGCGAACATAAAAGACACCACCAGAACCACGCAGCCGAAGACATATATTTATAAATAAACTTACACCGCGAAACTTTTGAATTTAAAAAACCTATAACATGCCTGTTTATTACTGAGTGACATTCAAGCTATCTGAAAACAAACTGCGAGCGCCCTATAAAGGGCGTCAAGTTTAGCCATAGATAATCCCGACAAACAAAAAAATGCCCCATATCTCTCAATATGGGGCATTTTTTGAAACAGGACGCCGACTCAAACAATGTTGCACCCACCATCAACGGACATTGAAGCGTTACAACTCATAACGTTGCCGGTTGTGGGTGAGGCATGCCAAGCAAGCGGCTAACCTGTTCCAATGCGGTTTCACGACGCAGGGCCGTAAACAGCTCGACCGCCTCCGGGTAATTACGCGTCAACATCGCCAGCCATTGCTTCAAACGGCCCGGCGCCTGCTTTTCAGTCAACTGGGCTACCGATTGACGCCAGAACTCGTGGAGCATGGGTTGCATCTGCGCCCAGGTCATCTCCACTACTTCTTTGCCAGCACGCGCGGCGGCGATTTGCCGGGCCAGGTCGGGCCGCGCGACCAAGCCGCGCCCCAACATGATGTCTTCTACGCCGCTGATTTCCCGGCACCGCCGCCAATCTTCAACACTCCATATATCACCATTGGCAAACACTGGCACCTTCACCACGTCTTGCACACGCGGGATCCACTCCCAATGGGCCGGGGGCTTATAGCCATCGGTTTTGGTACGCGCATGTACCACGATATGCGCCGCACCACCTTCTGCCAGGGCCGTTGCACACACCAACGCGCCATCCGGGCTGTCGAAGCCCAGGCGCATCTTGGCGGTCACCGGGATATGGGCAGGTACAGCACGGCGCACATGTTCGACGATCTGGTTGAGCAGCTCCGGCTCCTTGAGCAGCACCGCACCGCCGCGGGACTTGTTGACGGTCTTGGCTGGGCAGCCGAAGTTCAGGTCGATGACTTGCGAACCCAGCTCGCAGGCCAAAGCGGCGTTCTCCGCCAGGCAAACCGGGTCCGAGCCCAGCAATTGCACACGCAACGGCACGCCCGCAGCGGTGTGCGCACCGTGCAGCAGTTCCGGGGCGAGCTTGTGGAAATAGGCAGGTGTGAGCAGGCGGTCGTTGACCCGGATGAACTCGGTCACGCACCAGTCGATACCGCCCACGTGGGTCAACACGTCCCGCAGGATGTTGTCGACCAACCCCTCCATGGGCGCCAAAGCAATTTGCATGGAAAACACTCAACAAAAATCGTGGCGCAGTTTACTGGGTTTCCTGCGGCAACCGTTAACCCCCTGTCAGGGCGGGGCCGTAACCTTCAATAAACTCGGCGGGCATACGCTTGGGCTTGCCGCTGGACAACTCAATACATACGAAGGTTGTTTGCGCACGCAGCAGGGTCGCGCCGTCACGGGGGCGCACAAGCTGGAAACGACGGGTCATTTTCAGGCGTTGGTCCCAATCGACGATCCAGGTGGCCAGTTGTAACTCATCGCCCTCATAGCCTGCGGCCAGGTAGTCGATCTCATGGCGCACCACGGCCATGGCGCGGTCGAGGCGGCGGTATTCGGTGAGGTCCAGCCCCAGGCGCTGGGAATGGCGCCAGGCGCAACGCTCCAGCCATGAGACGTACACCGCATTATTGGCGTGCCCCAGGCCGTCGATGTCCTCAGCCGTAACCTGCAGATCGATGATGAACGGCGTTGCCAAATCCCAGCCCATGCCTTGCTCCAGTCGATTGATGTCGGCGGGGCAGTGTATCAGGCGCTTTGGCGCTCCTGTAGACGGCAGCCTGCCAATAGGGCGAGTACAGCGTCGATGACCTGCGGGTCGGCGAGCACTTTCTGGTGGCCACCCTGCTCCAGGCGCAGCAGGCGGCTGTCGAACCAGGCTTCGTGGATGGCTTGAGCCGCCCTGACCGGAACGAAGGTGTCGTCTTCGGCGTGCACGATCAGGCCGGGAATATTCAGTTGGTAGTGGGCCACGTCCAAATGCTTGAGCGGCATGCCCATGCTCAACTCCACCTCTTGGATAAAGGCTGAGCGCGCCCGTGGCGGTAAGCCAACCATGCGAGTGAACCCGCGCAGCACATCCAGAAAGCGCGACGGTGCGGCAATGCTGACCAGTGCCTGCGTACGCAACCCCAACTGCACCGCCAACATCGCACTGGCGCCGCCCATGGAATGGCCGACCACCGCATACAGCGGCGGCAGCTCGGCCGCCGCCTCAAGCATGGCGCGGGCAAACAGCAGTACATGAGCTTCACGCCCTGGCGAACGGCCGTGAGCGGGACCGTCCAGGGCTATCACCGAATAGCCGTTGTCGACCAACGCCGTGATCAAGCTGGCGAATTGAGTCGGGCGACCTTCCCAGCCATGCATCAGCAGCACCGCCGGGCCATGCCCCCATCGCAATGCCGACAGGCCGAAACGCAGAGTGATGCGCTCCGACTGGGCCAACAGCGGCAACTCCCAGTCACGCGGCGGCAGATCGCGCGGGGTCATGAAGGTGCGACGCATCTTGCTGGCGACCGCATGCGGCGCAAGGCGCCCCACCGTGCCATTGAAACCACGAACCCAGGTCAATGCGCCCATCTTGCATCCCCTTTTTCAGCGTACCGCCGACTTGGCCGCACGTATCACCCGATCTGATAACTCGCCGGGCCCGAGTGCCCGCGCCAGGGTCAGCCCTCCTACCATCAAGGCCATGTCCGCCAGGGCCTTGTCGATGTCTTCGGGGCTGCCGGCCAATTGCGCGGCCATCAACTCGACGTGCTCGTTCAAAACCTCGCGAAAAGCGTCCGGCAAGCGCCCCATCTCCCCCACCGTCGCGGGCAACGGGCAGGCCTGGGTCGTGGAGTCGCGGTGCTTGCGCGACAGATAAAACGCGGCGACCAACGTGCGGCGCTCTTCGCCGGTCAGTTGTTCGTCCAAGTCATCGATGGAGGCGCGACGCTGCGCCAGCAACTGGCTGAACGCTTCCAGCATCAGCGCGTCCTTGCTTTCAAAGTGCGCATAGAAGCCGCCGACCGTCAGCCCCGCCGCCCCCATCACTTCGCCCACACTGGGCTCAGCCGGGCCGCGCTGGATCAACGCCGCGCTGGCAGCCTGCAAAATACGTTCGCGGGTTTGCGCTTTTTTATCGCTCATCGAAGCCTCCGTCTTTCATGGGTTGAATATTATTACCATAATAATATTTGGCAAGCGATAAGCACGACCGCCGGTCAGAACAGAAAATGGGTGATAAAGGAGGGAATTGGCCAAACGCCAGACAAACAAAAGGGCCATTCAATAATTGAATGACCCTTAAAAATCCCGCAGAGCGGGTAATCGTGGCGTCCCCTAGGGGACTCGAACCCCTGTTACCGCCGTGAAAGGGCGGTGTCCTAGGCCACTAGACGAAGGGGACACAAACCTTCTATACAACAGATCAGCGCTGAGAACTGATCGATTCAAGGACGGTGTGGCCGGAACCTTGAACCTGTAAAATTGGTGGAGCTAAACGGGATCGAACCGTTGACCTCTTGCATGCCATGCAAGCGCTCTCCCAGCTGAGCTATAGCCCCGGATTTTTCGTCTCGCGACGCAGCAGACCTTTCGAGCTGCTTGTTGAAACTGGCGTCCCCTAGGGGACTCGAACCCCTGTTACCGCCGTGAAAGGGCGGTGTCCTAGGCCACTAGACGAAGGGGACAAAACCTTCTGTACATCTGATCAGAGCTGAGACCTGATCAATTCAAGGACGGTGTGGCCGGAACCTTGAACCTGTAAATTGGTGGAGCTAAACGGGATCGAACCGTTGACCTCTTGCATGCCATGCAAGCGCTCTCCCAGCTGAGCTATAGCCCCTCATCGGTGAGGACGGGGCGAATCTTAATGGTGGTTTGGAAACGTGTCAAATTTATTTTCAACAATTTCCAAAATTTTTTGCCGGGATAACAATCACTTACCGACGAAACCCCGGAAAACCGGGGTTTCGTGCCCTAAGCGGCCTGCTTAGGCGATAGCGCCCAGCAGCTTTTCCCATTCCTTGTTTTCTTTCTTCGACACACCACCAAGCAAATCAAGGGCTTGGCGCAGGCGGAAACGGGTCAGGTCCGGGCCGAGAATTTCCATCGCATCGAGCACAGACACCGAACTGGCCTGCCCGGTGATGGCGGCAAACATCAGCGGCATGGCATCGCGCAGTTTCAGCTCAAGGGATTCCACCACCGCCTGGATGGTCGCGGTAATCGCATCCTTCTCCCACTGACGCAGGCTTTCAAGCTTCCACAGGATCAACTGCATCAGCTGGCGAACCTGGTCACCGGAGAGCTTCTTGGACTCGAACAGCTTGGGATCGGGATTCACCCCGCCAGCAAAGAAGAAACTGGCCAAGGGCGCGACCTGGCTGAACGTCTCTACCCTACCCTGCACCAGTGGCGCGATCTTCATCATGTACTCGGGGTTCAACGCCCACTGCTGCACACGGCTGGCGAACTCTTGCACCGGCAGGTCACGCAGCCACTGGCCGTTGAGCCACGAAAGCTTCTCGATATCGAAGATCGGGCCGCCGAGGGAGACGCGGGACAGGTCGAAGTTGTCGACCATTTCCTGCAGCGAGAACTTCTCGCGCTCGTCCGGCATCGACCAGCCCATGCGGCCCAGGTAGTTGAGCATCGCCTCAGGCATGAAGCCCATGCGCTCGTAGAAGGTCACCGACGTGGGGTTCTTGCGCTTGGACAGCTTGCTCTTGTCCGGGTTACGCAGCAGCGGCATGTAGCACAGCTGCGGTTGCTCCCAGCCGAAGTATTCGTAGAGCAGGATGAGCTTCGGTGCCGATGGCAGCCACTCTTCACCGCGCAGCACATGGGTGATGCCCATCAGGTGGTCATCGACCACGTTCGCCAGGAAGTACGTCGGCAAGCCGTCGGTCTTCATCAGCACCTGCATGTCCATGCGATCCCACGGGATCTCGACGTCACCGCGCAGCATGTCCGGCACCACGCACACGCCTTCGCTTGGCACCTTCATACGGATGACGTGAGGCTCACCGGCGGCCAGGCGCGCAGCCACTTCTTCCTTGGACAACAGCAACGCACGACCATCGTAACGCGGGGTCTCGCCACGGGCCTGCTGCTCGGCGCGCATCTGGTCCAGTTCTTCGGCGGTGCAGAAGCACGGGAAGGCATGGCCCATATCGACCAGTTGCTGGGTGTACTGCTTGTAGATGTCGCTGCGCTCGCTCTGGCGATACGGGCCGTGAGGGCCACCCACGTCCGGGCCTTCAGCCCAGGTAATGCCCAACCAGCGCAAGGCATCGAAAATCTGCTGTTCCGACTCACGGGTGGAGCGCAGTTGATCGGTGTCTTCGATCCGCAGGATGAACTCACCGCCATGCTGCTTGGCAAAGCAGTAGTTGAACAGGGCGATGTAAGCAGTACCGACGTGGGGATCCCCAGTAGGCGATGGCGCAATGCGCGTGCGGACGGTGGTCATGGCAGGTCTCGAATGGGCGATAAAACTGAAAATTGAAACAAGGGGCGAATGGTAACAGCCTGGGGGATATCTGGAAAACCGAGGCGCGGCCATCGCAGGCAAGCCAGCTCCCACACTTGAATGTATTCACAGGCAAAATGTGGGAGCTGGCTTGCCTGCGATGAGCATAGGTATCTACACAACTTCGGCACGACGCTAAATCTGTGGCGAGGGAGCTTGCTCCCGTGACGGCCTGGCAGCCGACACAGATATAACTGATGCC
>NZ_WJZM01000102.1:0-7779 GCF_021609545.1 Pseudomonas sp. PA-1-6B | reverse complement strand
ATGTACACAACAGGATCAAAGGGGTGCTGAGCTATGAAGCAAGAGCGTAATGAAGAATGCAATCAAAGTGCCGATGAAAAGAGTGCAGAAGAATGATGTTACACAAAGATCTTTTTTTTTTTTTTTTTAAAAGAAAAAGACGACATAAGATATATATGAGACGGTCTCGTGGGCTGGGAGTTTTATAAAAGAGACAGCCCATAATGCGTGTAACGAGGTGAGCGATATCGCTCAACTGGTGGAATTCGCCCGCCGTTACCACGCCCGCGTCTTCACCACCATCAACACCATCCTGCATGACAACGAGCTGGAACCTGCGCGCAAGCTGATCCATCAGCTCTACGATGCCGGTGTGGATGCGTTGATCGTGCAAGACCTGGGCGTGATGGAGCTGGATATTCCGCCGATCGAGCTGCACGCCAGTACCCAGACCGACATCCGCACCCTGGGCCGGGCCAGGTTTCTCGACCAGGCCGGTTTCTCGCAGTTGGTACTGGCCCGCGAGTTGAACCTGCAAGAGATCCGCGCCATTGCCGACGAGACCGATGCCGCCATCGAGTTCTTTATCCACGGCGCCCTGTGTGTCGCGTTCTCCGGGCAGTGCAATATCTCCCACGCGCAAAATGGCCGCAGCGCCAACCGTGGCGACTGCTCCCAGGCCTGCCGCCTGCCCTACACCCTGAAAGATGACCAAGGCCGCGTGGTGGCCTTTGAAAAGCACCTGCTGTCGATGAAAGACAACAACCAGAGCGCCAACCTGCGCGCCCTGGTCGAAGCGGGCGTGCGTTCGTTCAAGATCGAAGGCCGCTACAAGGACATGGGTTATGTGAAGAACATCACCGCCTACTACCGCCAGCGCCTCGACGAGATCCTCGAAGACCGCCCGGACCTGGCCCGCGCCTCCAGCGGCCGTACCGCGCATTTCTTCCTGCCCGACCCGGAAAAAACCTTCCACCGTGGCAGCACCGATTACTTTGTCAGCGACCGCAAGATCGACATCGGTGCCTTTGACACCCCGACCTTTACCGGCCTGCCCGTGGGCACCGTGGAAAAAGCCGGCAAGCGCGACTTGCAGGTGGTCACCCATGAGCCACTGTCCAACGGCGACGGCCTCAATGTGCTGATCAAGCGTGAAGTGGTGGGTTTTCGCGCCAATATCGCCGAGCCCAAGGGTGAGTTCGAGGAAGACGGTGAGAAGCGCTACCGCTACCGCGTCGAGCCCAACGAAATGCCCGCCGGCTTGCACCAGCTGCGCCCGCATCACCCGCTCAATCGCAACCTGGACCACAACTGGCAACAGGCCCTACTCAAGACCTCGGCCGAGCGCCGTATCGGTTTGTCATGGGTCGCGAGCCTGCGTGAAGAGCAGCTGCAAATCACCGCGACCAGCGAGGAAGGCATCAGCGCCAGTGTCACCCTGCCCGGCCCGTTTGGCGTGGCCAACAAGCCGGAACAGGCGCTGGACACCCTGCGCGACCTGCTCGGCCAGCTCGGCACCACCGAGTACCACGCCACCCGTATCGAACTGGATGCGCCGCAGGCGTTCTTCATCCCCAACTCGCAGCTCAAGGCGTTACGCCGTGAAGTGATCGAAGCACTGACCGCCGCACGCGTCGCCGCACATCCGCGGGGTGGGCGCAAGGCTGAAACTTCGCCGCCGCCGGTGTATCCCGAGGCGCACTTGTCGTTCCTGGCCAACGTCTACAACCAGAAGGCCCGGGACTTCTACCACCGTCACGGCGTGAAGCTGATCGACGCGGCCTTCGAAGCCCACGAAGAAACCGGCGAAGTGCCGGTGATGATCACCAAGCACTGCCTGCGTTTCTCGTTCAACCTGTGCCCTAAACAGGCCAAGGGTGTGACCGGCGTGAAGACCAAGGTCGCGCCGATGCAGTTGATTCATGGCGATGAGGTATTGACCCTCAAATTCGACTGCAAGCCGTGCGAGATGCATGTGGTGGGCAAGATCAAGGGGCATATCCTCGGGCTGCCGCAGCCGGGCAGCGCCGTGGAGCATTTCAACCCGGAAAACCTCATCTATCAGGGCACGCACTGACCTGACGGGCGCGGGGCCACCACCAGCCCCGCTGCAACCCGGCAGCCGCCAGCAGAATCGCCGCTACACCCAGCCATTGCAGCCACCCCAGGCGATGCCCGAAGGCGATCCAGTCCACCAGGATCGCCGCAATCGGGTAGATGAACGACAACGCGCCCGTCATCGCCGTGGGCAGCTTCTGAATGGCCCCGTACAGCAACACATACATCAAACCGGTATGCACCACGCCCAATGTTGCCAGCGCCGCCCAGGCAGTGGTCGACACGGGCAAGCTATGCCAGGGTACCAGGGGCGCCAGCAATATGGCGCCGGTGGTCACTTGGATCAACGCCATCAGATGCGGCGGTACGTCCTTCAGGCGTTTGATGATCAGCGCGGCCACCGCGTACAGAAATGCCGCTCCCAGGGCCAAGGCGATGCCGGCAAGATAATTCCCGCCTCCCGACTGTTCACCATGGGCGGTGACAATCGCCAACATGCCCAGGAACGCCACACTTAGCCACGCCATTTTTTGCAGGGTGATCTTCTCACCGAGAAACACCGCCGCCAGCATCACCAGTATGAACGGCTGCACGTTGTACACCGCCGTGCTGATCGCAATGGACGCGCGGGAATAGGACTCGAACAGCAGCAGCCAGTTACCGACGATCGCCACGCCGCTGAGCACCGCCAGCCCCAGCTTGGCCCAGTTGAGCAGATCCAGGCGCAAATAACCCAGCAATGCGCACACCAGCAACAGCGTCAGAGCCCCGATCACGCAGCGCCAGAACACCACCTCGATCACCGACACGCCAGACACCAGCACAAACCAGCCAATGCTGCCCGAGATCAGCATGGCGGCGACCATTTCCCACGACCCGCGACGGATGGATGAATCCATGATTGAGGCTCCTCAAGTGAGGCTCCAGTATGGCAATCTGTTGGCGACGGCTACAGCGACTAAAAAAGGCAAAAGCCCGAAATCACCTTTTCTTATTAGGCACAGACCATGATCGACACCATCGACCAGCAACTGATCGCCGCCTTGATGGACGACTCACGCCTGTCCCTCAAGACTCTGGCAGGCATCACCGGGCTGTCGTCACCCAGCGTCAGCGAACGCCTGCGGCGCCTGGAAGAACGCGGCGTGCTGACCCACTACACCGTCGACATCGACCCCAAACACTTCGGTTACCTGCTGCAAGCCATCGTGCGCATTCGCCCCCTGCCCGGCAAATTGCAGGAAGTGGAGCGCCAGATCCAGGCGATCCCCGAGTTCACAGAGTGCGACAAGGTTACCGGGGACGACTGCTTTATCGCACGCCTGCATGTACGCACCATGGAGCACCTCGACACGCTGCTGGACCGGCTGAATACCTATGCCGAAACCAACACCGCTATCGTCAAGAAAACCCCGGTGAAACGGCGTTTGCCGCCGTTGGCTGACTAAATGAGTTGTTCAGGTCATGCCCAGTGCACGGCCCGCTCACTGGTCAGCTTTTCCACAAACCCCACAATCCGCCGACAGGCTTGCGCCAGGCGCTCCTCGCCCAGGGTAAAGGACAGTCGAACGAACCCCTGGGCCGGCTCGCCGAAGGCTGCCGCGTCCAGCACCGACACGCCCGCTTCACGAAACAGGCGCCAAGCAAAATCCAGCGACCCCAGCCCCGTGCCGCGCACATCCACCAGCACAAACATGCCGGCTTGCGGCGCCTGCACCCGGATGCCTGGGCAGGTGCTCAAGGCGGTCACTACCAGGTCACGTCGGCGTCGGTAGGTCTCCCGCATACCTTCAGTGACTTCATCGTGGGCCAACACCGCGGCGGTCGCCGCCTCCATCACAAAGCCGGGCAAGCCGTACATCATGCTCAACAGCAGGGTTTCGGCGTGCTGCACCATTTGCACTGGAGCGATGAGCCAGCCGATACGCCAGCCGGTCATGGCGTGGGACTTGGACAAGCTGCCGATCACAATGCAGCGCTGCGCCATGCCCGGTAACGCCGCGAGGCTGTGGTATTGACCGTCGAACACCAGGCTTTCGTAGACCTCATCCACCACCACCCACAGATCATGGGCGATGGCCAGGTCGGCAATGGCTTGCAGCTCCTGCAGGTCAAGCACCACGCCAGTGGGGTTGTTCGGATTGGAAAAGAATATCGCCCGGGTACGCGGGGTGATCGCGGCGGCGAGCAAGGACGGATTCAGGCGAAAGCCGGCTTCAGCACTGCAGGGCACCCGCACCAGGGTGGCGCCGCTGGCCTTGAGCGTGGCTTCGTAGGTGACATACATCGGGTCGAGCACCAGCACTTCGTCGCCGGCCTGCAACAGGCACAGCGAACTGATGAACAGCGCGTTCTGCGCACCGGGCACGATGATCACGTTGTCGGCGGCCAACGGCCGGGCGAGGGTTCGGCTGTAACGGGCTGCGATCGCCTCGCGCAGTGCCGGGCGACCGGCGATCTCGGTGTAGTGAGAATCTCCCGCGTGCAAGGCATTGACGGCGGCGTCGGTGATAAAGGGCGGCGTGGCGAAATCCGGGTCGCCGACGCTGAGGATGATGACGTCTTCGCCCTGGCTGGCGGCGTCGAACGCGGCGTGGTGGATGTCCCAGGCGGCAACGCCCTGCCCTGCAATGCGCTCAACGAAGGGGGAAAACTTCATGCCAGAGCCTCTGATGAAAGAAGAAAGACGCAGATCCGTAGATGCGCGGGCGACAAAAGGCCAACTTAGTGCATGGCAAACCTTCGTTCAATGGCTAAATAGGGCCTTGTCCCCATGGCAGGCAATCACATTGAACCCCCTTCCGGTCGCCGTTCTCAAAGCTGCATAGACCACGGCCCTGGAACACGCACAATGACTTTCATTCTATGGCTGGCCGTATTGGGCGCCGTACTGCTTACCCTGGCCCTCACCTCCTCATACTTGCGCTGGATGCCGGTCACCACCTCGGCGGTGTGCCTGTTGCTGGGCATTGCCATCGGCCCCCTGGGTGTGGACCTGCTGCACCTGGACATCAAGGGCTCGGCGCGCTGGATGGAGCACCTGACCGAAGTGGCGGTGCTGTTTTCGCTGTTTGTCAGCGGCTTGAAACTGCGCCTGCCGCTCAGGCATCGCACCTGGCGCATCGCCTTTGGGCTGGCCGGCCCGGTCATGCTGTTGACCATCCTCGGCACCGGGCTGTTGCTGCATTACCTGCTTGATCTGTCGTGGGGGGTGTCTCTGCTGGTGGGCGCGATCCTGGCGCCGACCGACCCGGTGCTGGCGGGCCTGGTTCAGGTCAACAATGCTCAGGACTACGACGCGCTGCGCTTCGGTCTGTCCGGCGAAGCGGGGCTGAACGATGGCAGCGCCTTTCCGTTTGTGATCTTCGGCCTGCTGTTCATGCAACACGGCGGCTTCGATGGCGACTGGGTCGGCGGTTGGGTGCTGAAAAACCTGGTATGGGCGGTGCCGGTCGGGCTATTGATCGGCTACTGGATGGGCCGAGGTATCGGCCGTGTGACGTTGCGCCTGCGCCTGATCAATGCCGACAGCACCCTCTCGCCGAATGATTACCTGACACTGGCATTGATCGCCCTTGCCTATGTGACCGCCGAAGCCGTGGGCGGCTATGGCTTCCTGTCGGTATTCGCGGCGGGCCTGGGGTTGCGTCAGGCCGAGGTGAAGTCCACCGGCAACGCCCGGACTCCCGCCGAGCACTTGGCCCAACCGGTGGTGGGCCACCTTGAAATCGAGCCCGAGCAAGCCTTGCATGGTGACGTCAGCCAGTTGAAGGACACCCAGATCGCGGCAGGCGTGATGATGGGCGACATGCTGGCCTTCGGCAGCCTGGTGGAGCGGGCCATGGAGGTATTCCTGGTGACAGTCTTGGGCATCGTGTTGGTCAGCCACTGGGAGTGGGCCGCGTTGGCGGTGGCACCGTTGCTGTTTTGTGTCATTCGCCCCGCCAGTGTATTCGCCATGCCTTGGGGCCGCCTGCTAAACCATCGCCAACGTGGCCTGGTCAGTTGGTTCGGCATCCGTGGGATCGGCAGCATTTACTACCTGTTCTATGCGCTCAACCATGGCCTGGTCGGCACCAGCAGTGCGGTGGCGGTCAACCTGACGTTGTCGGTCATCGCGTTGAGCATCCTGGCCCACGGGTTGAGCACCCAGCCCATGCTGGCGTGGTATGAGCGTCAAGCTGCGCAAAAAAATTGAATCCTGCACCGCGCCGGGGTTTCAAACAGTCAGGACCCACAGTGCGAGTCAACTAATGAAAAACATCGCCCAACGATTGCTTGAGGAACGTCAACGCCTGGGATATTCGCAGCAATACCTGGCGCAGGCAGGCGGCGTGACCACACGCGAGCAACGGCAATATGAACTGGGCGAAGACCTGCCCCATGCCAACTACCTGGCAGCTTTGGCCGAACACGGGGTGGATGTGGTGTATGTAATCACCGGCAAGCGCAGCACGGTGGTTAATATCAGCCGCGATCAGGCGCAGACGCTGATCGATAACCGCGTGGTGGGCCAGGAGGTGTCGCTGGACGGCGGGGCCGAGGAAGACGTCTACTTCAAGCTCAGCAATCCCTCGGGCCCGCCGCCGGATCAGTCCTGATTTTCAGTGTTGCCAACGTCCGCCGCTTCATCCAAGTCGTTCAGCGGCACCTCGGCATCGTCCATCAGCGAACCCGGGTCTTCGTTGCCGGGGTCGTTGAGTTCATCGTCCAGTTCTTTTGACATGTGGGTCTCCTCTAACCGCCTTGGGTATCGATATCGGCATCGGTTTCAGGCTTGTGCTCGCGCTCGGGCCTGAAGTCTGGACTGTAGTCGTTTTCCTTGGCCTTTGGGTCGCTCGCAGGCGTTGGATCCTTGGGCGCATCGGCGGCGGTGCCAGGGGCCGGCTCGCCGCCGTCGATGGCGGGGTCGTTGCGATTGTGGGTCTGGGGATCTTTAGGCTGGGTCATGAGGCACCTCTTTGCAGGCCGGTGAAAAATCTGTACCGCATAGAGCTAAGGCGTCACGCCCACGGCTGAAGTTCCGTCCGCGTGGTCAGCGCAGTGGATTGTCCACTTGGATATAAAACGCATAAATGCCCAACACCAGCCAGAACACCATGAACAACCACGGCGCGCGCATGGAAAACAGCAACGACTTGCGATAGCCCTTGTGGCTCGACTCCATCTCGGAAAACAGTGGCGACTCATCGTAGGCCATGCCCATCACCGGCTCGCTGCGCAGCAATTCGCTTTGCTTGTAGTGCCAGTGGTCGATGATTTCATACGCCGCACGGATACCGGGCCAGGCATTCAGCGAACTGAGAATACCCAGCGAGACCAGGAAGATCGGCACCACCAGCGTGAACAGCTTGCCCCATTCCGGGTTGAGGTTGCCCATGCCGGAGACAAAGGCAATCACCAGGAAGGATTGCGCGGTCAGGTAGGCGTCGGTGCGGTTGGCCAGGATGCTGGTTTCGTACTGGATCTCGCGCCGGTAAAAGTCGAGGCGGTCCTTGGGCGAGCCGAATATCTTGGCGTTGTGTTCGCTGTGGTCGTTCAGGGCCGCTTCCGGAGTGTGGGGGGAGATGATTCTGGACACGACGGTGCTCCACAAGGTGACGAAACTTCTTAGAAGAATCGGGGTTCGGTGAAGTTCAAGTGGGTTGGCGCACCAATCTGAAACACGCCGCGCCCCATTGTGGTGAGCCCCCTCCTGTGGCGAGCGAGCTTGCTCGCGCTGGAGTGCGAAGCGCTCCCGCT
>NZ_WJZM01000101.1:0-9687 GCF_021609545.1 Pseudomonas sp. PA-1-6B | reverse complement strand
GCCAGGGTGTAGGTGTCACGTCCTGCCGGCATCGGCTGCGCCGCTACCGCCACCACCCGCAGCCCTTCTTCGTTAAAGGCCGCGGTCACCTGGCGAATGCGCGCCAGCAGTTCGTCGGTCAGTGCCTCATCGACGTCACCATGACGCACGCGATTGCACACCGACAAAATTTCCTCCACCGCCCCTTTGCAGATCAACAGGTGCGGTTGGTGCTCCTCGGCCACCACCACCGACATGCGGCGGCGGTTGAAGTCGAATGGGATCTCGTCGACCTTGTGGAACGCGGTACCGACTTTCAGCTCACGATGGATGTCCACATGCTCGAGCACGGCCACATCCAACAGGTTTTTCAGGCCGGTCTGGTAATAGCTGTTGAGGTAGGCCATTTCCAGCACGTCGTCCGACTCCTGGCCCCACACGTCCACATGGCGCGCCAGGAAAATCTTATCCTGGGTGAGCGTGCCGGTCTTGTCGGTGCACAGCACGTCCATGGCGCCGAAGTTCTGGATCGCGTCCAGGCGCTTGACGATGACCTTCTTGCGCGACAGAAACACCGCGCCCTTGGCCAAGGTCGAGGTGACGATCATGGGCAGCATTTCCGGGGTCAGGCCTACCGCAATCGACAGCGCGAACAGCAACGCCTCGGTCCAGTCGCCCTTGGTGAAGCCGTTGATGAACAGCACCAGCGGCGCCATCACAAACATAAAGCGAATCAGCAACCAACTGACCTTGTTGACCCCCTGCTGGAACGAGGTGGTCGCACGGTCCGTCGCCGTGACACGTTGCGCCAAGGCACCAAAATACGTGCTGTTGCCGGTGGCCAGGATGACCGCCGTGGCGGCGCCGGACACGACGTTGGTGCCCATGAACAGAATATTCTCCAACTCCAGCGGGTTGCGCGTGTGGGCGTCCTGCTGGTGGGCGAACTTCTCCACCGGCATGGATTCACCGGTCATCGCCGCCTGGCTGACGAACAAGTCCTTGGCGCTGAGCACGCGGCAGTCCGCGGGGATCATGTCGCCGGCCGACAACACAATCAGATCGCCTGGCACCAGTTGCTTGATCGGCAGTTCAATGCGCTTGGCAGTACCGCGGCGCAGCACCGTCGCGGTATTGCTCACCATGGCCTTCAAGGCGTCGGCGGCCTTGTTCGACTTGGCCTCCTGCCAGAAGCGCAACAGGGTCGAGAGCACCACCATGGAGAAAATCACCGTGGCGGCCTTCATGTCTTCGGTCAGCCAAGAGATCACCGCCAACAGGGTCAGCAGCAGGTTGAACGGATTCTTGTAGCAATGCCACAGGTGCACCCACCACGGCAGCGGCTGTTCGTGCTCGACTTCGTTAAGGCCGTATTGCACGCGCAGGGCGTCGGCTTCCTGAGTGCTCAGGCCCTCGGCGTGGCTGCCCAGCACGCCCAGCAATTGCACAGTGCTGCGGTTGGCAGAAGCCACCAGTGTCTGCGCCAGGCTGGGCGGTACTTCGCGGCTGACGCTGGCATCGGTCACGGTCTCCAGCATCGCCAGGCGGCGAAAATGCCGGGCGATATGCCGGGTCCGCAGGAAACCGGCGAAGAACTCTTTGAGCAAAGTGAGGTTCATGGTGTAACTCCTGCGCGAGGAAAAACCGTCGTGCAGGTACTGCCCGTCCACACCGCGCCCGTCACACAGGCACAGCCGAACCTGGCCCGCCCGCCGTAACAGGCAGGCGCGTCCGTAGCATCCAGGCGTTACCCAGGTGCTGGTCAGCGTCGATGAGAGGGAATCAGGCAGGTGCCAGGACTGGCCACCGCCGAGATGCCGCTTCTCGCTTTATGAGGCGAGACAACGGCATCAGGAAAATGCGCGTTACCTTGCCAAGTAGAGGCCGGTTACCGAAACCGGCCGACGACTGTCACTCGAACAAGTACCCACTGAGGGTCTCCGCTATTGATGAAAACGCGCGAAGCTTACGCCCCGATGTTGGCGGAGTAAACCGTAGGAAAGTGGCAGCCTGGTGAATTAAGAAGATTCTTCAGGATGGGTTCAGGAAAGAGCGTTTTGCTTACTTTTGTCTGGGCCGGCAGTCCGGCTTTTTAAAAGTGAGCCGCTGTAAAAGCGGAACCCTGAGTAGCCGTTACCGCAGGAATGGATATGTACACGGTCCAACTGTGTTGACTGTCAGGCCGCCTTCGCAGGCAAGCCAGCTCCCACATTTGGATCGCGGTGCGTCAGCTCGATCAGCGTAGGCTGCCAGGCCGTCACGGGAGCAAGCTCCCTCGCCACAGGTCCAGCATCGCGCCGAAGTTGTGTAGATACCTATGCTGCGATAGCGGTGTGTCAGCTACAAATTCACTGCCTGGCACTCTGCATACGCAACGATACGGCGGCACGCCTAATCAGCGTCTACATGGGCTTGATGTACATCCCTGGCTATGGCGTATCAGGTCGATCCCTTTCAACCAACGCCACGTAGTCTTCAATGCTCGCGCTGGCAACACCCTTTACCTGGATAGACACCTTATTCACCTGCCGACCCATCGTGATGCCCTCGCGGGTACGCACCTGTACATAGCCAAGTCTGGGCCAAAAACGCTCGGCCCTGGTATTGCCCACCACTACCGTCAGCCGCAGCCACTGGGCGCCCTTCGCCACCGCCCAGGCCTCAAGGTCCGCGTGCAAGCGCTGCGCCAGCCCGCTGCCGTGCCAGCGCGCCTGCACCAGCAGCAACCCGATGTGCCACACCCCGATGGCGAGCAAATCCGCGGCGATATTCACCACGGCGACCAGGTGGCCTTGCGCATCTCGGTAACCCAGCCAGTACAGGCGGCTGCAATGCCAGCCGGCGGGTAATTGGCCGCGTAATTCTTCCCGTGCTTCGGTCGGGGTAGCCGGTTCGCCATTCACCGCGATGAAGTAAGCCGGCGCCTGTTCAAAAAACTGCTGCAGCTCAGCTTCATCGCAGCCAAGCAGCTCAACCACCCGAATGCCTTCGAGGAAACTGCCAGGCAACTCCTGTGGATCAACGTCCATGTTCAACCTCTTCAATCATCCCGTGTCAGCACTTCCAGCAGTTCAATTTCGAAGCGCAGATTACTGTTGGGTTTGATATGCGCGCCCATCGAGCGCTCGCCATAGGCCAGGTGCGCCGGTACATACAACGAGCGTACACCGCCAACCTGCATGCCCATCAAGCCCTGGTCCCACCCCTTGATCACGCGGCCAGTGCCGATCACGCACTGGAACGGTTTGCCCCGTTCCCTGGAGGAATCGAACACCGTGCCATCTTCCAGGGTACCGGTGTATTGGGTGGTGATCAGCGCGCCCTTGACCACGGCTTTGCCGTCGCCCAGGCGGATGTCGGTGACCTGCAGTTCGTCGTTGCTCATGGGGTTCTCATTGAAGGGGCCAAAGGCTGGGGTTTTCCCAGAATCGGAGGGGTTTGGCAAGTGCAGGGAAATGGCCAACGTGATGGTGGACCGTTCGCTGGAATGCATACAGCCGCGTTAGCGCAAGCCAGCTCCCACATTGAATCTGCATGCATTCAGAGGTCGCCGTGTCGACCCTTTACAACCAATGCCAGAACCGGCTCCAGAACCCACGCCCCAACTCATCCTTGCACCCGGCATATTGGCGCGCATACATCTGCGAACGCGCCTGTACCTTGCTCGCTACCGGCGGCAGCCAGGCTTTGCTGGCGTAGGTGCGCTGGCGGTAGCCGCCCCAGCCTTCGTGGTAGTTCAGGTACTGGCCGTAGGCATCGTATTTGTAGACGCCGTTGATGGTGTAGGTCTTGTCCATGTACCAGCCGATAAAGTCGATGGCGTCGTCGAAGTCTTCGCGATCAGCGCCGCTGCGGCCGGTGGCTTTGCGGTAGTCGTTCCATACTTCGTCCTTGGCCTGGGCATAGCCGGAAGCGGTAGAGACGCGGCCCCAAGGGATGATCCACAGCAGGTATTTACGCGGGGTCTTGGCGTCGTGGCGAAAGCCCGATTCCTGATACATGATGGCGAACGGCACTTGGATCGGCACGCCCCAGCGCTTTTGCGTGACCTTGGCGGCGTCGTACCAGTCGTCTTTTTCGCGGAAGATACCGCAGAGGTCGTTGGGCGTGCGTGGCGGCGAGGTGCCGCACGCCGCCAACAGGGAAGTGAGTAATAACAGTCCGACGGCTTTGCCTGCGCTCAAGGGTCACCTTTGTGGGATAAGGGTAAAATGCCAGCATTTTACCCCTTCACACCGGCGGCGTCCTTGCCGCAGACATCTTTAAGCCAACGGCACGCGACGGGTAGTCAGCGCGATACGACCAATAAAGAAGCTCAACGCCGCACCCAACAGCAGCATGGCCAAGGTGCTCCAGGCCGCGCGGGACAGTTGCTTGGCAGCGACTTCACCGGCTTCACGGGCTTTCTGTTCAGCCTGTTTTTTCAGCTCATCGACCTTTTGCATGGCTTGCTGATAAGCCTGGGCATAGTTGTCGACGATCTGCGTGGCTTCTTCTTTGCTCTTGCCAGTGCGGGCAGCGACGATGTTGACCAGCGCCTCTTTATCCGCTGCATTCAATGCTGGCTCGCCGGACGCTTTCACACGTTCGAACCATTGCTTGAGCTCATCACCGGCCTGGGCAGGATTGGTCGCTGCATCGGTAGCCGACTGCTTGCCATCGGCAGCTGCCTGATCGGCTTTCTGCTCGACATTGGCAGGGGCCAGTTCAGCCTTGCCGCTCTGCTTGAGCAAGGTATCCAGTTGGCCTTGCAGGCTGTTCCAGTCCAACTCGATGCCCTGCTCGTTCAACTGTTGCTTGATGCTATTGCCAATCCCTGGCGCGGCGGCAGCAATGCCACTGCCCGCAGCAGACAGACCTTTACCCACCACGTTGCCGGCCGTACCGACCACGCTGGAAGCCAGGCCCGCCAACAGCCAAGTGGTGAGCAAGGTGGTCAAGGTCCAGGTCAGCACCCCATGCAGGCCGCCACGATCCGGCGCGGTGCGGCCGGCCACGAACGCACCCAACGCGATGGCGACCAGTGTCGATACAAACAGCCAGATACCCGCGCCCGTGCCAAAACCGCTCAACGGGTTGCCCGCTTCCATCGGGTCAACGGCACTGGCGCCAATGGCGGTGCCCAACACACTCAAGACCAGGTAGGTGACCAGTGCGATTGCACTACCGGCCAGTACCGAGCTCCACGACACTCGAAACAGCGATCGATTGGTTTCATAGACAGTGGTCATACAAAGGTCCTTTTCAAATTGAGGAGCAAGGCAATGCGCCTTGATGGGTGTGAGTGTGGCGAAACGACATACGTTCAGTCCTGGCCCATATGCACCAGGTGATCTGGTGCATTCGCACTGCCCCGTGGGCAATTACTCTGCACTATCCTGAAGCCAGGATGTCGTAACCCAATGTGCCTTGCCCTGCCCTAATCGGAGACGTTATGACCCAGGATGTTCTCGCCAAAGAAACCAACCGCCGCCAACTGCAGACCATCATCTCGGGACTGTCCGACGGTGTGATTCTGGCCGAGGTCGACCAGACCATTCTCTGGGCCAATGAAGCGGCGTTGACCATGCACGGGGTCAGCGAGGTCAAGGAACTGGGCGCCAATACCGAGGCGTACGCCAAACGCTTTGCCCTGCGCTATCGCAACAACCATCCCTTGCCACTGGACAGCTACCCCCTCAGCCGCGTGGCTGCCGGCGAAGAGTTCAGCGATGTGGTGGTGGAAGTCACACCCGCCGACGACGAACACCGCAGTTGGGTACATCGCCTGCGCAGCCTGGTGCTGACCGATGCCCAGGGTGAACCTGAGTTGCTGGTACTGATCCTCAGCGACGCCACCGAATGGGCCAGCGCCGAGCAACGCTTTGAGAAAACCTTCAACGCCAACCCGGCGCCCGCGGTGATCTGTCGTCTAAGCGACCTGCGCTACATCAAGGTCAACCAGGGTTTTTTGGAGATGACCGGCTACAACCGCGACCAGGTCATCGGCAAATCCGTGTATGAACTGGATGTGCTGGAACAGGCCGAGCGCAAGGACCTGGCGATCCAGCGCCTGGGCGAAGGCGCGACCATCCCGCAGATGCAGGCCGAACTGAGACTGCCCGAAGGTGGCAGCAAACTGGTGATTGTCGCCGGCCAACCGTTGGACATGAACGAGGAAGACTGCATGCTGTTTTCCTTCACCGACCTGGAGCCACGGCGCAAAGCCGAGATCGCCCTGCGCCAGAGCGAAGAACGCTTCGCCAAATCCTTCCGCCTGACGCCCGTGCCGACCCTGGTATGCAGTGCCGACAACCGCCAGGTGGTAGACATCAACGAAGCCTTCATGAGCATCACCGGCTACATCAGCGAGGAATTGATTGGCAAATCCATCGAAGACATCAACTTCATCGACAGCCCCCAGGCCGGCGCGCAGTTGTTCGCCACCCTGGAAAAAGCCGGCAACCTTGAAGGCCAGGACCTCAAGGTGCGCAAGAAAGGCAACGAGGTGATCGACTGCGTGGTGTCCGCCGACACCGTGATTATCCAGGACGTACCCTGCTACCTGATGGTGCTGATGAACATCACCGAGCGCAAACGCTCGGAGCTGGAACTGGTGGCGGCCATCGAGGAAGTCATGCAGGACGCGTCCTGGTTCAGCCAGACCCTGATCGAGAAGCTGGCCAACGCCAAGAGCGTCAACAGCCCCAACCTGCCGAATGTTTCCTTCACCGACCTCACCGCCCGCGAGCGCGATGTATTGGGCCTGATCTGCGAAGGCCTGGCGGACAAAGAAATCGCCTCGCGCCTGAAACTGGCGCCCAACACTGTGCGTAACCATGTGGCCACGGTGTATTCCAAGCTGGGGGTGCACAGCCGTAGTGCAGCGATCGTCTGGGCCCGTGAACGCGGGCTGTTTGCCGGCGATTTGCGCCTGAAAAACAAACCCTGACCTTGCAAATGCACTAGTGCGACTAGTGCGAATTCGCCTTATTGCGCGAGGGTGCAAACAATAACCTTCAAGGGATCGTATTTATGCCTTGAAGGAACCCGCATGTTTACCCTCTCTCAACTGCGCAACTGCATCGAAGAAGGCCTGTCACCGCTGACGTGCGAATTCACCCTGTGCCGGGATGCGTCCTTGACCCTCAAGGTCTACGACGCCGAGACCGGCCGTGTCGACCTGGTGGTTACCGGCATCAGCACCAACCGCCTGCAGACCCCGCAGGAAGTGGCAAAAATGGTGGATGAGTTGCGCTACGAGCTGCAAAGCAACAACGTCGGCAAGCTCACGCTGGATGATTTGCCTTTATCGCCGCCCCAATGAAATAAAACACCCCGCCGGCAACGATAAACGCCCCCAGCATGTAGAACATGTAATGGGCCGGCAGGCTGGCCAACACCAGCCCACACAGCACCGGCCCCAGCGCCGCACCGAGGTTGGACAGGTTTTGCGCCCCGTAATACATGCCCCGCAGGTGGTCCGGGGCAATTCGGTCGATAAACATGTATTCGGCCGGAAACACGATGATCTCCCCGACGGTGAACACCGCCATCGCCAGCACCCAGCCCACCACACTGGTGGACAGCCCGAAGCCAATCAACCCCAGCATGAACATGCTCAAGCCAGCGATCAGCCACTGGCTCAGGTAACGGTGCGAGATGCGCCGGCCAATCAAGTACTGCAAGGCAATCACTAGCACGGCGTTGGTGGTCAGCACCGCGCTGATCACCGTGTAGGTGTATTCGGCGGTCGTGGTGGTCACCAGGTATTGCGACAGATAGGCCGTGAACTGGCCGAACACCACCGCGCTGAGTAAACCGCCGAGGGTGAAGCACACCAGGCGACGGTCCTGCAGCAAAACGCGGGCGACGGCAAGGAACGGCAGCGGCTTTTGCGTGGTGTCCACCGTGGCCAAGTTACGGTCACCCCAGCGCCCATACAGCAGAAAAAAACCCAGTCCCAACAGCGCCGACAGAATAAACGGCAGGCTGATATCCAGCTTGGCCACCATCGCGCCAAAGAACGGCCCTACGGCATAGCCAATATTGGTAAGCGTGTACTTGATGGAAAACACTTCGCTGCGCGCGTCTTCGGGCAGCAGGCTGGCGAAGCCGGCTTTCACCGCAATATCGATGACGGCGTAGGCCAGGTTGATCAGGATCAGGCAGCCATAGAACGACCAGATATTTTGCGCCAGCACCGTGCCGATAAACCCCAGCACAAACACCAGGCTCAAGCCGAGCAACAGGCGATAACTATTGATGCGGTCGACCAGGAAACCGCCGTAGACACTGAGTAGCGAACCGACGATCAGCGAACTGCCGATTACCAGGCCGACCTGGGTAATGTCCAAGGCGAAATGGCTGGTGAGGTAGATCACGAGATAAGGAAAGGTGATGGCCTTGGCCAACGTCAGCAACAACGTGGCGCACAGCAACAGGTTCACGGTTCGGGGGTAGTTTCTGATGGTGGCAAGCATCCTGCTCTCTTTTTGTAAAGGTAACGCGACCATTGCGGTCGGTTACCTTAACGCAAGAAACATGAAACGAGCAGGTGCCCCGGCGGGATTATTTCTTGACTGGCGTAATCTCGAGGATGGTGCCGTTGGTGGTCTTGAGCAGGACGTACTTGTCGCCTACGCGCGCCCACTGGCTTTCCTCTTCGGGCTGCTTGAGGCCGCGCTTTTTCCAATCGCTGATGGCCGACTCCTTGCGCATCAGGATATCCGGAGCGCGGTCGCCTTCTTTCAAATCACGAGCGTTGATGTTTGAAGGTTGCACGGTTTCCTGAGGGGTATCGCCGGCCTGCACTACAGCACTGACGGTAGAAAAGCTGGCAGCGACCAGCAGGCAAGCGGCTAAGGTTTTCGACTTCATGGGTGCTCCTTCAATTAATGGTGCGTACCCAGGTTCCGACCGCGGCGGCGCGTAATCATTCAGCCGTATTTCCCTGCGGCCAGAGATTGCTCCCGCTGGGCTGCGCAGTGGCCCCAACCCATTCACCGCATGTTTTCAGTGGGTACGCGGTCGGGCTTTTTGGGGCCGCTTCGCGGCCCAGCGGGAGCAAGCTCCCTCGCCACAGGGGGGGTACACCGTTATAGCCAGGCGGCGTCCCAGAGCGAGTAGGCGCCAACATGCTCGACCAGTCCGGCTCGAAGTGGGTTGGCGATGATATAGCGAGCAGCCTTGATAAGGTCGTCCTCCACTCGCACCGCACGATCGTGATAACCGTTCTGCCAGAAAGCACCCTGTGTGCGACGGGCTCGGTTGATGGTCAGTGTGCTTCGCGACTTCACTCGTTTCATCACTTCAGGCAGCTTCGCGCCTCGCAATTCAAATAACCAGTGAAGATGATCCGGCATAATGACCCAAGCCAAAGAGTTGACCAGCTCAAGGTCATGGGCTCGTTTGAGCTCGGCAACCAATAGCCGCCCCAGGTAAAGATCGGCAAATACCGGGCGACGTTGATAAACCACGGCAGTCACCAAATAAGCTCGACCAGGTTCTGAATAACGGCCACGTCGCAACAAATGAGAGTTGGGCTTGTGAAGCAATCCTTTGCTCCCCTGAATGGTTGAATGGTCCATTCAACCTAGCAGGCACCTGAGATGTCCCTGCCCAATACAGTTTCCCCATATTTCCCAATCCTTTGTGGCGAGGGAGCTTGCTCCCGCTGGGCTGCGCAGCAGCCCCAAAAAGCCACACCGCGCATCCACTGAACGCTTG
>NZ_WJZM01000100.1:0-9913 GCF_021609545.1 Pseudomonas sp. PA-1-6B | reverse complement strand
ACTTGTGGCGAGGGAGCTTGCTCCCGCTGGACTGCGTAGCAGTCCCATTTTTGGGGCCGCTTCGCGCCCCAGCGGGAGCAAGCTCCCTCGCCACAGTTACCGATTCTGTCTTAACTGACTGGCATTAACCCTCAGGCCGCCTTTTGTCATTGCGCGTACTGCTTGCTCAACCCCGGCGGCACGCCTTGCACGTTGGTCTCTTCCCATGGCCCGTTGGGGCTGATGGAGCGGCTCCAGCCGTTGCTCCAACGGTAGTAAGTGCGCTGGCGGTAGAAGGTATCAGGCTGATCGTCGAGCACGTACACCTGCATCTTGCCGTCCCAGTGGCTGGCAGCGCCCGGCGGTGGAGCAAAGGTCGGCGACTTGCTTGGCAGCGGTTTGGCCGGTGGCGTCACCGGGCCGGAAGGTTTGGTGCTGGGCTTGGTGCTCGGCTGGGTCGAGGGGCCAGACGGTGGAATAGTCGGGCCGGTCGGCGCCGGAGGTGGGCGGTGGACCGCACAGGCGCTCAGGCCGAGTACCAGGCTGAGCAAGGTGATGCGTGCAAATGCGGTCATGGGCGTGTCCTCAGAGTTACTGGTCCGGAGTGTCGATGGTCAATTGCTGCAACGCAGTGGTGTTGCTGGCCAACGGTTGGCTGCGACCGATCCATTCGCCAGTGGTCGGTTGGCCGGCCCGGGATATGCGCGCAACCAGTTGGACTTCGGGGAAGTTGGACAGTTTCAACTGCGGCATCATCGCGTCGGCATCGCCCAGTTCGACGGTGACCGGCAATGCGTCGACGGTCACACGCTTCGCAGCCAAGGGCGCCGGGGGGCCGTTTACGGCGCGGGCAAAGATGAACACGCTGTCGCCTGGCAGGACGTTGGCCTTCACTTCGGCAGATAAGTCCACCCGCACGGTCAGCAGCGCCTTGGGCGCCGGAGCCACGCTGCCACCGCTCTCCTTGAGCTTCTCTGCCGCGCGATCAATCCCGCCTTGCAGGGCGACACGGGAATTGTCTTCTGGCGGCAGTTGCGCGAGCAGGCGGTTCCAGTAGTCGATGGCTTCCTGATAACGCTGGCCCTCAAAGGCAGCGATACCCAACAGGCCAAGACTGGTGACTTCCTTGGGATCGAGCTTCAAGGCTTCGTCGGTCAGCGCTTGAACCTGAGGCGACCATTGTTTGTTGTCTGCAAAGTACTGCGCCTGGGCCCATTGGCCGAGCAGTTCCGGTTGGCGCCCGGCCAACGCAACCGTACGTTCAAAGACTTTGGCGGCATCGCCGGCACGGTCCTGGGCCATATAGGCGCGCCCAAGGAAGTACAACCCTTCTGCCGAATCCGGTTGTGCAGCGGCGGCGCGTTCCAGGCGGCGTGTCATGTCGGCCATGGACACCGGCGGTTGGGAAAACTCACGGGTCAGTTCAACCTTGTCGCTCGCGCCATAATGCAGGTACAGCGCAACGCCCAGCACAGGCACCAGAAACGCCGCCAAAAACGGCAGCGGTTTGCCTAACCGCGATTCGCGGGGCTTTTCCACACCTTCAGTGTCGGCCAGCAACTCACGGGCCGCTTCGGCGCGGCCGGTGTCGAGCTGCGCGGTATTCAACACACCTTCGTCCTGCTGCGCTTGCAGCTCGGCGACGCGTTCCTGGTACAGCGCCACGTTCAACGCGGTGCGATCCTCTTCACGCTGGGCACGACGGCCACGCAACACAGGGATCAACAGGAAACTCAGGGCAATCAGTAGCAGCAAACCGGCTGCGAGCCAGAAATCAATCATCAGTCTTGGTGTCCAGCAATTGGTCGAGGCGTTTACGCTCTTCAGGGGACAGCGCATCGGCGCTATCAATCGGTGCGACACGGCGCCGACGCACGATCACGGCCATTACCACCACGCCGGCCAGCAACAGCCCGGCCGGGCCAAACCACAGCAGCGCGGTCTTGCCGGTGAGTGCCGGTTTGTAGCGTACGAAATCACCGTAGCGGTCGACCATGAAGTCGATGATCTGCTGGTCGTCCTTGCCCTCCCCCAGCATGCGGAAAATCTCTCTGCGCAGGTCGGTGGCGATCGGGGCGTTGGAGTCGGCGATGTCCTGGTTCTGGCATTTGGGGCAGCGCAGTTCCTTGGTCAGGTCGCGGAAACGCTCACGCTGCGCGTCGTTGGCGAATTCATAGGTGTCGATGGCGGCGTGGGCCACGCCGGCCAGGCCCAGGGCTAAAACGGCAGCGGTCAACCAACGCTTCATGGCTTGGCCTCATCGACCAGGGCCTGGTACTTGGCGGCCAGTTGCTCACGCCACACCGTTTCGTCGATCACGCCGACGTACTTGTCGCGGATCACACCTTTGGCGTCGATGAAGAAAGTTTCCGGCGCGCCGTACACACCCAGGTTCAATCCCAGGTTGCCGTCTTCGTCGCGGATATCCAGCTGGTACGGGTTATGAAACTCCGCCAACCACTTCACGGCCGCCGCATTGTCGTCCTTGTAGTTGATGCCGTAGATCACCACACCCTTCTCGGCCAGCTTGTTCAACACCGGGTGTTCGACGCGGCAAGAGATGCACCAGGTGGCCCACACGTTGACCAGCGCCGGCTTGCCCTGCAAGTCTGCCTGGGTCAGGGTCTTGTCACCCTGCACCGTTGGCAGGTTGAAGGCGGGGAACGGCTTGCCGATCATCGCCGAAGGCAGCTCGGCAGGGTCCAGGTACAACCCGCGATACAGGAACACCGCCACCAGCAGGAACAACGCCAGCGGCACAACCATCAACCAACGCTTCATACCGCAGCTCCCGAAAGGCCAAGCGCTTCACGCACCCGGCTCTTGACCTTGACCCGATAGCGCCGGTCCAGCGCTGCGAGAAACCCGCCGAACCCGGTGAGCAAACCGCCGAACCAGATCCAGCGCACGAAGGGTTTGACATGCACGCGCACGGCCCAGGCCCCGTCGCCCAAGGGTTCACCGAGGGCCACATACAGGTCACGGGTGAAACCGGCGTCGATACCAGCCTCGGTCATCATCGAACTCTGCACGGTGTACAGGCGTTTCTCCGGGTGCAGCACGGCGATTTCCTTGCCATTGCGCACTACGCGCACCGTGCCTTTGTCGGAAGTGAAGTTCGGCCCTTCGAAGTGCTTGGCACCTTCGAAGATGAAGTGGTAACCGGCCAGGTCCATGGACTCGCCCGGCGCCAGGCGCAGGTCGCGCTCGGCGCTGTTCTGGCTGGACAGCACTACCCCAAGGGCGCACACCGCGATACCAATGTGGGCGATCTGCATGCCCCAATAGCTGCGGGTCAGGGTGGGCAGGCCCTTGAGCAAACCCTTGTGGCGCGTTTTGTCGACGATGTCCCGCGCCCCCGCGAGCAACACCCAGGCTGCCAGCAGGAACGTCGCGAGTACCGCCCAATTGAAGTCGCCGTAGGCAAACCCGGCGATCACCGCCAGGGCCACGCTGCCGAGCAGCACCGGCATCAGCATGCCCGCCAGCCATTTCACCGGGGTGTCTTTCCAGCGCACCAGCACGCCGACCGCCATCACCACCATCAACAGGCCCATCAGCGGGATGAACAACGCATTGAAGTACGGCGGCCCCACGGACAGCTTGGCGCCGCTCAAGGCGTCCAGCACCAGCGGGTAGAGGGTGCCGAGCAGGATCATCGACGCGGCTACCACCAGCACCAGGTTATTGCCCAGCAACAGGGTTTCCCGCGACCACAGGTTGAAACCGACCTGGCTTTTGACCACCGGCGCGCGCAAGGCAAACAGGGTGAGCGAGCCGCCGACGACAAACAGCAGGAAGATCAGGATGAACACGCCGCGCTCAGGGTCTGAGGCAAACGCATGCACCGAGGTCAGCACGCCCGAGCGCACCAGGAAAGTGCCGAGCAGGCTGAGGGAAAACGCCGCGATGGCGAGCAGTACCGTCCAGCTCTTGAACACGCCACGTTTTTCGGTGACGGCCAGGGAGTGAATCAGCGCGGTACCCACCAGCCACGGCATGAAGGAGGCGTTTTCCACTGGGTCCCAGAACCACCAGCCGCCCCAGCCGAGTTCGTAGTAGGCCCACCATGAGCCCAGGGTGATACCGATACCGAGGAAGGCCCAGGCAACGATGGTCCATGGCCGTGACCAGCGCGCCCAGGCGGCGTCGAGACGCCCGCCGAGCAAGGCGGCGATGGCAAACGCGAAGGCCACGGAGAACCCCACATAACCCATGTAGAGCATCGGCGGGTGCACGATCAGGCCAATATCCTGCAGCAACGGGTTGAGGTCGTGACCGTCCACCGGGATCTGCGGCAGGATGCGGGTGAACGGGTTGGAGGTCATGATCAGGAACAGCAGGAAGCCGATGCTGATCATGCCCATCACCGCCAGCACCCGCGCCAGCATCACTTGCGGCAATTGGCGCGAGAACACCGAGACGGCGAAAGTCCAGCCGCCGAGGATCAAGGCCCACAACAGCAATGAACCTTCGTGGGCACCCCACACGGCGCTGAACTTGTAGTACCAGGGCAAAGCGCTATTGGAGTTGTTGGCAACGTAGGCGACCGAAAAATCGTCGGTCATGAAGGCGTAGGTCAGGCACCCAAAGGCGAACAGCAGGAAGGCAAACTGGCCCCAGGCGGCCGGCTGCGCCAGGCTCATCCACAGGCGGTCGCCGCGCCAGGCACCGAGCAAGGGCACCACGGCCTGGACCACGGCAAAGCACAGCGCGAGGATCATCGCCAACTGGCCCAGCTCCGGAATAAACAGTGCGGACGTCATGGCTCAGCCCTCCTTGACTGGGGTGGCGGGAGCGGTTTGGCCGCTGTCTTTCAAGGCTTTGGTGACCTCGGGCGGCATGTATTTTTCATCGTGCTTGGCCAGCACTTCGTCAGCCACTACCACGCCATCGGCGTTGAGCTTGCCCAGGGCGACAATGCCCTGGCCTTCCCGGAACAGGTCCGGGAGGATGCCGCGATAGGTGATGGTCACGGCCTTGTTGAAATCGGTGACGACGAAGGTCACGTCCAACGAATCGCCGGAACGCTTCAACGAGCCCTGCTCTACCATGCCGCCAGCGCGGATGCGCGTATCGACCGGTGCCTCGCCATTGGCGATCTGGGTGGGCGTGTAGAACAGGTTGATGTTCTGCTGCAGGGCGCTCAGGGCCAGGGTCACGGCAATGCCGACGCCGGCCAGGATGGCAAGAATGATCAACAGACGCTTTCTACGCAGCGGATTCACTTTTCGGTCTCCCGGCGCAGACGTCGCGCCTCTTGTTGCAGGTAACGCTTGCGGGCCAGGATCGGCGCGGCGACGTTGAGGGCCAGCACCGCCAGGCAGATGCCATAGGCCGTCCAGACATACAGGCCGTGGTGGCCCATGGCGAGAAAATCGCTGAAAGAAGCAAAACTCATCCACGTGCTCCCAGGCAATTTTGCACTTCGGCTTTCACCCAACTGGTACGGGCTTCACGCTTGAGTACTTCAAGGCGCATGCGCAGCAGCAATACGGCGCCGAAGAAACAGTAGAAGCCCAGCACCATCAACAGCAACGGCGCCCACATCTCCACGGGCATCGCCGGTTTTTCGGTGAGCGTGAAGGTGGCGCCCTGGTGCAGAGTGTTCCACCACTCCACCGAGTACTTGATGATCGGGATGTTGATCACGCCGACAATCGCCAGCACCGCGCAGGCCTTGGCGGCGCTGTCACGGTTGCTGATGGCGTTGCCCAGGGCAATCAGGCCGAAATACAGGAACAGCAGGATCAGCATCGAGGTCAGGCGCGCATCCCACACCCACCATGAGCCCCAGGTCGGCTTGCCCCAGATCGCACCGGTCACCAGTGCCACGGCGGTCATCCATGCACCGATCGGCGCGGCGCATTGCAGGGCCACGTCGGCCAGCTTCATCTTCCATACCAGGCCGACGATGCCACACACCGCCAGCATCACATAGCAGGACTGGGCCAGCATCGCGGCAGGTACGTGGATATAGATGATGCGAAAGCTATTGCCTTGCTGATAGTCCGGCGGCGCAAAGGCCAGACCCCAGACCAGGCCGGTGCCGATCAGCAGGATGGCGGCGATACTCAACCACGGCAGCAGCTTGCCACTGATGCCATAAAACCATTTGGGCGAGCCGAG
The DNA here is from genome assembly GCF_021609545.1 of Pseudomonas sp. PA-1-6B. Taxonomy (NCBI): domain Bacteria; kingdom Pseudomonadati; phylum Pseudomonadota; class Gammaproteobacteria; order Pseudomonadales; family Pseudomonadaceae; genus Pseudomonas; species Pseudomonas sp. PA-1-6B. The sequence goes on along the minus strand of NZ_WJZM01000100.1, from coordinate 3,805 downwards.
CTTGTGAAACCAGGTCCAGTTCATTGCTGTTTCCATCACGGTGCTTTTCGTCGTGGCGAAAAGCTCAGGGTCTTTACTGACTCAGCGTCATTGACGCCGGGTCAGACCTCATTATTCACCGACGCTGATTTTCAGGCCGGCGGCTATAGCAAAAGGTGTCAGGGTTACCGCCAGGGCGGTCAGGCTACCCAGCCACAAGAGGTAACCGGTCGCCGGCATGCCCATGAGCGCGGCTTGCAACGCGCCACTGCCCAGGATCAACACCGGGATATACAAAGGCAGAATCAACAGGGCCAGCAACAGCCCGCCCCGTTTCAAGCCGACGGTCAACGCTGCGCCCACCGCCCCCAACAGGCTGAGCACCGGCGTGCCGAGTAACAAAGACAGGAGCAGCACCGGCAGGCATTCAACGGGCAACCCAAGCATCATGGCAAGCAGTGGCGAGAGCAAGACTAGCGCCAAGCCGGAAAAAACCCAGTGTGCCAGCACCTTGGCCAGTACCAGAAGTGGCAACGGGTGCGACGAAAGGACCCACTGCTCCAGGGAACCGTCTTCGAAATCACTGCGAAACAGCCCGTCCAGCGAGAGCAGAACCGATAAAAGCGCGGCGACCCACACCAGTCCTGGGGACAAGGTTTGCAACAGTTTAGTCTCCGGGCCAACCGCCAGCGGGAACAGCGCGATCACGATGGCAAAGAACACCAGCGGGTTGGCCAGTTCGGCGGGGCGACGGCACAACAGCCGGGCTTCGCGGGCGACCAACAGGGCGAACACACTCATAGCGACCACCGCCCCAGGTCCAACTCACGGTAGCCAGCGGGCATGCGCGCCAAGGTGTGGTGGGTGGTGAGCACCACCAGGCCGCCTTGCTCGCAGTGCTGGGCCAGGTGTACTTCGAGTTGAGCCACGCCTTGTTTGTCGAGGGCGGTGAAAGGCTCGTCGAGAATCCACAACGGCGGGCCGGGCAAGTACAAGCGGGCCAAGGCCACGCGGCGCTGCTGGCCGGCGGACAGGGTGTGGCAGGGAACGTCCTCAAAGCCCTTGAGGCCCACCGCGGCCAGGGCCTGCCAGATGGCGTCACGGGAAGCAGGATGATGCAGGGCGCTGAGCCAACTGAGGTTTTCTTCAGCAGTGAGTACGTCTTTGATGCCGGCGGCGTGGCCGATCCAGATCAGGTTGCGCGCCAGCTCGCTACGCTGTTCGTTCAAGGGCTTGCCGTTGAGATGCACCACGCCGGCCGTCGGCTGCATCAGCCCGGCCAGCAGGCGCAGCAGGCTGGTCTTGCCGCTGCCATTGGGGCCACTGATTTGCACCATGTCCCCACCCGTCAGCCGCAGGTCGAGTTGCTCGAACAGCAGGCGCAGGTCGCGTTCACAGGCAAGCGCTACGGCTTCAAGAAGAGGGCTGGTCAAAAGATCGCGGGCCTTTACGGTTCAAGTCGGCGGTGCAGCGGCCGTTATAGAGAGATGCACAATAACGGCTTTGGCGACCGATTTTAGAGAGCTGGATCAAATAGTTGTGAGGTTTTTACCGCTCTCTTTGCAGACGGGCGGCATTATACATGCGATGCCCTACTCTAAAGAGGGCAATTTCCCCAGAGACGATGCGCACGATGACCGGTGAGATCAACCTTCCTCCACTGCCGCCAACCTCCGCGCCCGGGCCCGCACCGCTGCCGGCCGCCGGCGAGCTGCTCAAACTGCTGGAGCCGCAGGCTGGGTTGATCGACCCGGGGAAAACCGTGAACGCCGAGGTCATCGCGCTTAAACAAGGCGGCGAGGCCTTTCAGTTACTGCTCAAACTGACCCTCGAAGGCGGTCGCCAGACGCTGGTGCAGGCCAGCAGTGCCCAACCCTTGCCTCTAGGCAGCAATGTGGCGGTGAGCCAGACGCCTGCGGGCAACCTGGCCATTACCTTGCAGCAAGCCATGAGTGCCAACGTGGCCGCTCTCACTCGCCTCGACCCCCACCAGATGCCGGTGGGTACGTTGTTGCAAGCCAAGGTGCTGACCACGCAGATGCTACCCCAGGGCACGGCGCAACCGGCGATCTATCGCTCGCTGGTGAGTGTGCTCAATAACGCCCTGGCCGGTGCCACCCTCACCCTGGAAAGCCCTCAACCGCTGAGGGTGGGCAGTTTGCTCAGTGCCGTGGTGCAGAACGCGCAGACCCTGAACTTCGTACCGCTAAGCGGCTTGAAGGACCAACTGGCCGTGACGCAGCAGCTTGCCACCCAGCAAAGTCGCCAAGGCTCGCTGGATGCGGTGTTCACCGCCTTGCAAAACCTGCCCCGTGGCGACAGCACATCGGCCGAGCTGCGGGCCGCCGCCGAGCGATTGTTGGCGGCCTTGCCCGATCTGGCACAGGTCAGCAACCCCAAGGTGCTGGCTCAGGTGGTGCAGAACAGCGGCGCCTTTCTGGAAGCCAAACTGCTCGCGGGCCAGAACCCGCAAATCCCACCGTTGGACATGAAAGGCGCGCTGTTACGCCTGGTCGCAGACCTGCTGCCCGCCCTGCCCGCCAGCACCAACCTGAATGCGATCCTCGCCGCCAATACCCTGGCCCAGGTGTTGCCGCACTTTGTGCGCAGCCCGCTGAACACCCTCGGCCAGGTCGGCGCCCGGCAGACACCCGCCGGCTTCCCGCTGCCCGAAAGACTGATGGCAAAACTGGAAGGTGAAGGCGACCTGGAAAATCTGCTACGCCTGGCCGCCGGGGCGATCTCGCGCTTGCAGAGCCATCAACTGTCGAGCCTGGAACAGACCGGCACCACCGCCGACGGACGCCTGCAAACGACCTGGCAGTTGGAGATTCCCATGCGCACCCTGCAAGACATCGTGCCGTTGCAGGTCAAGTTCCAACGCGAGGAGCCCGCGCCAGACAAGGACCAGCCCGAGCGCAAGGATAAAAAAGACCCGAAACAGATGCTTTGGCGCGTCGAACTGGCCTTCGACATGGAGCCGCTGGGGCCGTTGCAAGTTCAGGCGCAGCTGTCCCAGGGCAAACTGTCCAGCCAGTTATGGGCCAGCCGCCCTTTCACGGCCAGCCTGATCGAAAGCCACTTGGGCAGCCTGCGTGAGCGCCTGGTCTCATCCGGGCTCAACGTCGGCGACCTGGATTGCCACCTGGGCACCCCGCCACGCGGGCCAAAAACCGGACTGGAGCAACGCTGGGTGGACGAAACCGCATGAAAAACGCCGACCCGCCCCGCCAGGCCATCGCCCTCAAGTACGACGGCCAACAGGCCCCTACCCTGACAGCCAAAGGCGATGATGCCCTGGCCGAAGCCATCCTCAAGCTGGCACGGGAGAATGAAGTACCGATCTATGAAAACGCCGAGTTGGTGAAGCTGCTGGCGCGCATGGAACTGGGGGACAGCATTCCGGAAGAGTTGTACCGCACGATTGCCGAGATCATTGCGTTTGCCTGGACGTTGAAGGGCAAGTTCCCGGCGGGCTACGACCCGGATGCGGGGCCGGTGGAGCGGGATGTCACTGAGCAGGGTGACGATTACTGATTGCTCATGAGGCCCATACACCAACCAACTGTGGGAGCTGGCTTGCCTGCGATAGCGGTGGCTCAGTTAGCCCATTTGTTCCTGATACAACGACATAGCGCTCAACGCTAACCACGATGCGAAGCGAGCCGCTCTTGATCTGCTTTTGATCTGCTTTTGATTTTGATCTTAAGCGCCCCGTCAAACCACGCTGGCCGGAATTCGACAGGGATTTGGGGGGTAAACCGGCAGGGATGCCGGTTTAGCCGCCCCGCGCCATGGATGGCGCGTGGCGGCGGCCCCCCAAATC